>CAIJYR010000184.1 GCA_903824965.1 uncultured Thiotrichales bacterium | reverse complement strand
GCTGGCAGAAGCGCGTGGCGGAACAGGGGGCAAGCATAGTGTATCTGCAGCTACATTGGATTCTCTCAACATTGCTAACTCCTCATCTTATGGACACGACTTAACACAAAATCTGTGTCCAAAAAAATCGGAGGCGGATCAGATCGGATCAAGTCGATGATCGCCAATATCCGTGCGGGCCTCGACCATGTTCTGGCAAACGCACCTCAGTTGCCGAAGATGAAACGCTGGCGAGCGCTCGTGCGCTACATCGTCAACAAGATCCTCCCGGCCAAGCCGAAAAACCCTCCACCTCCCGGCTTGCCTCCACCTTATTTGGCGTTTGGAAAGAGCTAACAGAGGAATTTAGGATTATGGCTTCAAGGGCCACGTCGTCATCGATATGCAACAGAAAGTCATTGGCTTTACGTTAGCCGCAGCTAATGTTGACGAGCGTGACGTGCTCGACAAATTGCGGGGTGTGCTGTCTGGTCTCCTTATCGGAGACAAGGGCTTGCCATCAGAGGCCAAACAAGCGGAATTAGCCAAGGTTGGCATCGACCTACAAACCCCATTACGCAAAAACATGAAAGAGCAGCGTCCGAAAACCACCGTTCAACGTCTACTAAAAGTCCGTCGTCGCGTCGAAACTACCATAGGGAAACTCGTCGAGTTCTTTGATTTCTCAGTTTGCAAAGCCCGCGATATGTGGCACCTTACCTCAAAGCTGGTTCGCAAACTAATTACGTAGCGATCATACAAGTCGCCTTTGCCGTTCGTCTGGATGACGCTGTAGCCACCTCCGTAGCACAGAAGGTGATGCACAGACCACATAACTCCCGCCAAGTATTACTTAAGGGCGATCTGTTTAGGATGGCTCAATAATTCTCGCATACGCTTGAAAAATCGCCGTTCAAAAGACACTCACGGGAGATCTTGCGACGCAGGTGCTGCGCGAGCCCGTTTTCCGTACGGATTTTGCGTTTACTACTCTTGATGCGTATCACGTTTCAAGACATGAGAACGACGCCGCTGCTTCGCGACAAGGCTACGCTGGTCAGTGAGTGGTACCGCAACGGGGCGGAGGCACGGCTGCCTCCTGCTTTGGGCCGCCTAGGCTGCCTCTACGGCCATTCTCTGGTCAATAGCACCCCTGAGACTGTCTCCTACGGAAGGGGCGAAAAAAGGGCGTTTCCGGCAGCGTAGGCGCATCTGCTGTTATGGAGACAGCCTTCCTCCTGGTCTGGTGGCCGCTGTCCGTTGGTGACGCGGTTGATTTTGACTTGCTGACTTTCTATCTCAAAAACCCGCGCAGCGGGGCTTTTAGATACTTTTAAATCTTTAAAAGCTTTTAGGTCGCAAATTCGCCTTGTGATTCAACTGGTTGTAATGGCATTAAGGGAGAAAAAGGGGGTTCGGATTTGACGATGTAGGGAGTAAAAAGGGGTGATGTAGGGAGCAAAAAGGGGTGTAAAGGGAGAAGTATTTTCTACTCCCCGAAAGGAAGCATACTGAAAGCTTCCCGTTTTATGCTATCGTGGCGACCATCAGGGGAATCTCATGACCAAGAGCAAAAATGAGCTGGTAGTGAAGGATAATAGGCTGATCGAGGCCGGCTATCGGCTCGATCTAGTTGAGCAGCGCATCATTTTGCTCGCCATAACCGAGGCCAGGAAGACGCAGAAGGGGCTTAACGCAGGTGACTTCGTGGTTCTTCGTGCTAAAGACTATGCTGAAACCTACGGAGTGTCCGTTGGCAAGGCCTACGAGCACCTCAAGGATGCCGCCAAGACTCTATTCGCACGGGAGTTCACCCTATACAGCGGGAGGCAGGGGACGGATGAAGAAACAGTCATCGTGTCGCGGTGGCTATCTGCATCCAGTTACGCTAACGGGAAGGGAGAGCTTGGGATAATGTTCTCTGGAGTTGTTATCCCCTACATCACGCGTTTGGAGGCCGCTTTCACGAAATACAGGCTAGAACAAATTGCCAATATGACCAGCGCTCATGCTGTTCGGCTATATGAGCTTCTAATCCAGTGGGGGAGCGCGGGGAATCGCATCACAGAAATCGGATGGCTCAGAAAAGTTTTACTTCTCGAGGATCAATATGCTGCCATCAAAGATTTCAAAAAATACGTCATCGACGTAGCTGTCGCCCAGATCAACGCTCACTCTGACCTCACCGTCTCTTACACCCAACGAAAGACGGGTCGCGCCGTAACCAACTTCATCTTCGCTTTCGATTACAAACCCGATCAGAAGGCCCCGCAGAAATCCCATAAAGAATCCGACGCCCTAGCCAATAAACAGGCAAAGATGATCGCCCAAGAAACAGCGAAGACTAATGCCCGCGACGAGAAAGAAGCCGCCATCCAGCGTAAGCGTGCTGAGGACGACGAGTTGATCGAAAGCTTCAAAGAATTACCGAAGACGGCAAAAGATGAAATCGTCGCTATTGCCATCATGACCAACGCCGTCCTGCGCAATCAATATGCACGAAAAGGATTGGACAGCGCACCAGTCAGAGCCGCTATTCTCGCTTCCCTCAGAACATAATCAAGCCTCCTAGGTGCGATATTATTAGCGTGATGGCTGCGACCGAGATCACAAAATCTGTTCTGTGACTCGTATCTACGGCTATGGTGGTCGCGAGTCACCCAGAATTAGCGCAGGGACGTCTATACATTATTAATCTAGTGCGGTATTCGATCGATATCTACCAGGCCATCTTTTTTCGATGCAGAAAAAATCACATCTTCGCGCCAATCGATGGTTTCGTGAATTGACAGTTCAGGCACGCGCCGATGTAGAAATCGAAATACATGAGTGGGTCGTAAACAAGGACACCCACGACCGCGTACAGCGATAAGTGGGCTATTTAAATTTTCCAGCAGTACATGGCGGATCCTGAGAGCTGACCCTGAAAATTCGGGCAGATGGATAAGTGGTAACCTTGCCTAACCAACGGCCGCCTAGCGGCCTGAATGAGGAGTGAAGTGGACCCCAAAAATTGGACAGTAGTTTAAGCTATGTCCATAGAGAAAGAGTGGGGGGTTACAAATCATGGGTGAAACAAAAACACGCAAGGCTTACAGTGCGAGTTTCAAGGCTAAGGTAGGACTGGAGGCACTCAGGGAAGGACAGACAGTCAACCAGATCGCGCAGGCACCACGGGGTGCATCCGGCGCAGGTGAGTCAGTGGAAGAAGGAGATTCAGGAACAGGCTACCCGCTTGTTTGAGGGCTAAGCGCGGCCCGAAACGGACAGCAGAGCTGAGCCGATCAAGACCGCCTGTTAGGTGAGATTGGACGACTGGGTACTGGTCTAGTTTGATTCCTGCTTCAACCGCATGAATATGCTATACTATTCTCTAAATACATGAATATCAGATATTCTTGGTAATTTTTGTGAGGTAAATCTATGTTGAGCAGACGCACCTGTCCCAGTTGCAAAT
>CAIJYR010000183.1 GCA_903824965.1 uncultured Thiotrichales bacterium | reverse complement strand
GTGCTGGTTTTGAATTAAAAGCATTTCTGTTTGTCCTGGCTCACAGCTTTCAATTCGCAGCCTGAAATATCATATTTCTTATGCGGTCTTCGTCGCCTGATAGGTGGCAACTTGGGTTAAATAATAGAAAGATAATAAAAAGGTAACTGCTCAGGGCGGCTTGGATCGTAGACCGATAGAGAGACGAGATATTGACTTTCAGATCGCCCCTCTCCTGAAAGGAGAGGGGTTGGGGTGAGGTATGGTGCTGGTTTTGATTTTCTTGACTGATCTTTAAAGTGCTGAGCAGTTACAAAAAAGGTAATAAATAGCAAACTCAGCATCATTGAAGATAAATCAAGAACGATTCAAAAACAAGTCAAACCCAGCATTCTCCCCTCCCCAACCCCTCCCCTTCGAGAAGGGGCGATCTGAAAGTCAAAATCAAGGAAAGATCACGGTATCGCCATACCAGGATTGTTCTCCATCCCTAGAATCGTGGGTTGATTCAGATCGATTTTGTCGATGTGTTTCTTGCCTCGCAAATAGGTCGAAACAACATCCCAAATGGGGCGACCTTTCAGCGGCGCTGCCACAGCGGCCCAACCGCCGACAGGATATTGCCGATCCAAATCCAATGGCTTTCCGTTAAGCGTCATATCCACAATCCGTTCACCAATGGTACGCTCCGGCCAAATACCGTATTGCAAGCCCCCAACGCGCACCATATCGCCGCCTTGCTGGTAATAGGGATCTGAATTGAAGAGGTTATCGGCCACCTCCTCCAGGGTTTGCTTGATCTGGCGACCGGACAGTACGTTGCGTGTGACCGTTGGATAGGTAATGGCCGTTTGCGCCATCACTTCCTCAAAGGTGATGGCTTTCCCAGCAGGCAAGCTGACCCCCCAACGAAAACCTGGTGAGAACGCAATCGGTGCATCCAATTCCTGCATCAGTGCGTCGAGGATCACTTGGTCAAAGGTGCCGTTAAAGTTTCCGCGCCGATATAACGTCTTATCCGTGATGGCCAGCGGTTCAGCCAATTGCTTTTCATAGGGAGCGCGGATTTTCTGTATGAGTCCAGCCATGGGAACGTCCTCGGCCAGCCTATTGGAAAAGACCGGCAAAAGGCGATAGCGATAGCCACTGACCTTAGCAGCCCTGACCTCAAAATCCAAAACGCCAAGGAATTTCCCGCTACTACCAGCATTGGTTACCAAAGTAATGCCACCCGCATTTCTGACCTCAACGGGGGTAGGAATGGCGTCGTGGGTGTGGCCGCCCAAAATGGCATCCAATCCGCTGATCCGGCCCGCCAGTTTCAGGTCTACATCCATACCGTTGTGGCTCAAGAGCACAACCACCTGAGCGCCCTCACTGCGAGCGGTTTCAATCACTTTCTTGAGTTCGTCCTCGCGGATACCAAAACTCCAATCCGGCATCATGTAGCGAGGATTGGCAATCGGCGTGTAAGGAAAGGCTTGACCAATGACCGCCAGCTTGTAGCCATTTTGTTCACGGATTACGTAGGGCTTGAAGACGGGATCGCCAAAACCCGTGTCGTACACATTGTGGGCAACGAAGTCGATCCCTGCTCGTTTATAATCTTTCTCTATGACCTCGCGCACGCGATCGGCACCAAAGGTGAACTCCCAATGTCCCGTCGCCACATCCACGCCTAAAGCGATTTGAGCGTCCACCATATCTTGGGCGTTCGTCCACAGGGAGGTCGCTGAACCCTGCCAGGTATCCCCGCCGTCCAGGAGCAGCGCGTGTGGCCTAGAGGCACGCAATTGGTTGATCAAAGTTTTGAGGTGCGCAAAACCGCCAACCCTTCCATACTGGGCAGCGGCTTCTTCAAAATCGATGGAAGTAAAACCGTACCGCAATAACCCACCCTTCGGTAAACCGTAAAAATCCAAGAAGGCGTTTCCCACCAAGTGGGGTGGATGACCCCTCATAGACCCAATGCCAAGGTTGATATGCGGCTCCCGGAAATAAATGGGTTTCAACTGCGCATGGGAATCCGTAAAATGCAGAATGGAAACATCTCCATACTTGGGAGCATCATATATATTCTCAAGAGGATCCGCCGAAAGCATTCCCGTAGAACCCATAGAACGAGAGCTGCCCGCCATACTGGCGATCATCAGCATTTTGATGAATTCTCTGCGTGAGAGTTCCATAGCTTTGTTAGCGTTCCATAAACGTGGGCGGGATGACCAGCCCATCCTGAAAGATGGGCGGGCTATACGGTGCTAGAAACGAGGGCCAGCGTTTTTGTTTTCTTCCCACTGACGATACGCCATCCTGCTTTGCAAAAGCCCGGCATGGGCACTCTTGCACGCTTCCTCGAAATGCTTATCAGCGGCCAGTTGTTTCGCAGATTGGATCAAAGCAGCCGTTTCCGACCATTCATGACCGACGTCTTTGGCCTTTTTCAGGGCCTCGTCGGCATCCTTGCTGTATTGACTGAAGGTGCTCTCATTGCATTGGACATTGTCAACCGCCGCAGGACTGGCCGCCCAACAGAGGTTCCAGGATAGGAGCACGACACTGATTGAAAACAAGGAAAAGCGGTTCATCGGTGCATCCTCATTTGCGGACGGCAGGCCCGTTAAAAGACAGCCCGTTGTTCATATACGTGAGGAAGTATTCTAAGTTACTGTACTCGACCCCTTGTTCCTGAAAGGGCTTAGCACGAACGTTTTTGTTGCAACCGACGAATCGGCGATGCAATCCCCCAATCCCCTCCCATTCCGATCGATAGACTGGGAAATGGCTCGCATGGCCCAAAGCAGGACTCAAAATGTCAGCGCGTATTTTTTGCGAAGCGTTATAAACGTGACAGTCAGCGCACGACACATTCAACTGGCCCCGTTTGGTATAGAAAAAATGCTTACCCTCGGCGTAGGCATGTTTTGCTTCCTCGTTGGGTATCGTTACGTTCATCGCCTTTCCACGGCTATGGAACGCTAGGTAGGCAGAGAGACCCACCAACTTGCTGTCTTCCCATTCGAGTGGTTTTTCACTGTTGGCCTCACGGCATTCGTTCAGAGCACGCTCCAACGTGACCACCCTTTTGTGTTCGACGTCCCAGTGTGGGTAATGGCTACGAATCCCCTCATTGACAGGCCACGGAAAACAAGACTGATACGTTTTTCCGTTGGAGAAAGGTTTTTTCCACTCTGATTCGCCTTCCGAGATACTGAGTTCATAGGGTGGAAACTCCTCGATCTCTTGCCACTGCGAACGGCTCTCGGCGTCAATGGCATAAACGCCATTGATATACTCACGGAAGGGAAGGTTTGGAAATTTGCTACTGAAATACTTCTGGAAAGCATTGAGATCCTGTGCGGGATTGACGTCTCCGCCAAAAGCCGAGGTGGTAGCAATGACCAAGAAGCAGGTGAAAAGAATACCTTTCATGGAAAGATCCCAGAATCTTCGGTTAGTTGACTTTGACAGCCCCAGAGAGAGTCTCTCCTTTGTTATCCACGGCGGTTAGCTCCAGGTCGTCTCCATCCTTGCCAGGATACTCGAAAGCCAAATACGGATTCTTTGCGACTCCTCCGCTCCAATACGCCTCAAACACCACTTCGCCATTGACTTTTGCTGTGACGGTTTGGATAAAATGCGCAGGTATTTTATTCCCTTTTTCGTCATTTCTCTGACCGGTTTCCATGGGATGCTTCATCAGCGCCTTTACTTCTACCACGCCGTTGGTACATTTTGCTCGGATTTGAATAGGATCGGACATGATTACCCTCCACAACCGCCAATGGTGACTTTCACTTCTTGGTGTGCCTCGTAGATTTTCCCTTTTGCTAAAACCACCGCGTACACATTGGAGGTCTTAGCCATTTTGATGCGCGTCGACACATTCTGATTGGCTTTGTGCAGAACAAAGGATGCGATCAAAGGTTGTGGGTTTTTTTCAACAAAAATCGTGATGCTTTCGGCACCTTCGATGCTGGAGGAAACCGAAATCGGCACCACAGCACCATTTTCTGCAATGCTAGGAGCGGTAATTTTGATCTTGTCAGACGCTTCGGTTGTCCCCGATCCATAGTAAGACTTCATCGCGTCTTGCAGGTTGCTGGCATTAAAAGCGTCATTATTCCACGCAGCCATCAAGGATTTTGGTAAGATTCCAAGGAAGCTCACCATCCCCCCTGCAACCAACAGCCCCTTGGCAAACACTCGGCGTGAGATGCCCACAGTTTCTCTCCAAAATGATATAGGGTTATATAGGTTAAAGGGTTTCAATAAAATCGACGATCGACTCTAGTTCATCGTCCGTGAAGATACCGTGACGACCGAAGGGGGGCATGACGCTGTTCGGGTTGTCAGCCGTAGAATCATAGATTTTTTTCCAGAGGAGTTTGTGGTCTGGATAGCGCAGTTTCATCATTACCAGGGGAGGCCCAATGGTACCGGTTTGTTCTCCGCCCTCGATTTTGTGACAGGCCAGGCAGTTTCCTTTCTTGCGGTCAAAGGCAAGCTGCTTACCAGTCTCTATGTTTCCTGCAAACGCGACCGGAGTTGTCAGAAATAGACCAATCAGGGCCGTTGCGATCGTCTTTCTAGTGTATTCCATCGGGTCGTCAGCATTGGTGTGGCAAGGAAAAAAACAGGAAACCCAAGTAGTTTACTCGCCTATCGCATCTATCGCACCTAAATGGATAGCTGCCCAAACGTATTAGATGCTAGTACAAGCCATGAGAAACTGCAAGACTTCACAACAACACTCGCACGAAGCAGCGAAAACCGCTAGGCTACCCGTTGCTTGCCCCTTCCGAGGAGCACATGGAGCGAAGCGTAGTGCGACGAGCCCCGCGTAGCCGTGAGGGCCGTACGTTTTGTCGATGTCCGCAGCCGTATCGCGGGCTGAGACAAAACGTAAGGCAACCGAGCACGGCGTAAAGCCATTTGT
>CAIJYR010000182.1 GCA_903824965.1 uncultured Thiotrichales bacterium | reverse complement strand
GTGCTGGTTTTGAATTAAAAGCATTTCTGTTTGTCCTGGCTCACAGCTTTCAATTCGCAGCCTGAAATATCATATTTCTTATGCGGTCTTCGTCGCCTGATAGGTGGCAACTTGGGTTAAGTATAGTGTGGGAGTGAGAGTTCCCTGAGTGATCCATTGACATCTTGTGCGCCTATGTCAACTACCAGGGCGTTGTTCATTGCGTAGGCTTGGAAGAACCAATTGCCACGTATCAGAGCAGAAGGATGCATGTAGAACCTTTCTTAGGTTTAGGGTAAGACCGCGAGAGCGGGTGTTGGAATGCAGAGGGTGGCCAACGTTGATGGTAAAGCAACCCTAGCTCGTGGTATGGATGACCTCTGTTTTTTGCATCAGCGTCAACAGATGTGGTTCATACCATTCCTGACGGATGATTTTGAACGCACCTTTGAAACCATAGGCAGTGGCCCATCGATGCACGTCATCAAAATAGTAAATAAAGGTTTGGTCGGTGATAATATTTACATGGGTTGGGTCTTGAAACACCATGCTGTGTGGATAGGCAGGCGTAAAAGACAGAAAGATACCGTCCATTTTGAGAACACGGTATACTTCATTCATAATTTCAACAAAAGGATTCCGACGATGGGGTACATACAGCAATCTGGGAATATGTTCAAGGAAATCATGTGCAGTCACAAATTCAAAAAAGTCATTGTCATAAGGAATTGGATCGATGGCAAGGTCAGCCCTCTTGATGTTGGGATTCTGATCGTGCATCGTGATATCATCCCTCTGCTGTAGGTCGACTCCATAGACTGTATCTGCGTTCAGCAAGTTTTTTGGATTCCGGCCACATCCGAGATCGAGGCTTTTTGTCATGAAGGTCTCCGACAGAATTTCGTCCTGCAGGACGAAGGTCAAAGAAACAAAGAAGGCATCCAGATCACTAGTGCTCGCGAACACCCTCATCCAACGAGCGGATCAAGGGATACAAGAAGAAAGAGATCACAACCCGCCGACCCACTTTGATTTCCGCTTGCAATGTTAAACCGGGAATCAATTTAAAATCTTTTCCAACGTGTTCTAAAGTGAATTTACCCAACCCAATACGGCCAAGATAATATACATCGGATTGTCCTGCCGTGTGTCCCTGAGAGGGATCGCGGGAGAAAGCATCCTCACTCAGAACCTCCACAGTGCCCGTCAAGGTACCATGTTTCTGGAAAGGAAATGCATCTAATTTAATGCGTGCAATGTCTCCCACCTTCACAAAGCCAATATCCGTTGCGTTGATCTGTACCTCGGCCTCGAGGGGAACATCGAGTGGAACGAGGGTAATCAGGGTTTCCGCTTCTCGAATCACAGAACCAACCGAGTGTTTGGATATGTCCAATACAACAGCATCAGCGGGGGTCTCCAGTCGTACCAGATTGTGTCGTTTCGTGGCTTTGTGTAATTGATCGGCAACGGTATCTCGTTCATCGCGTACTTGCACCAGTTCTTCCATGGTTTTTTGCGACCATTCTTTGATGAAAGCCTCTCGCGAAGATTGCTCCGAAGCAATCTCGCTGCGTATTTCTATTTCGCGGTGTTGGGCCACGGTCAGGTCACGATCGACTTCAAGGCGCTTGTCTTCCGCCTCCAGATAGCGTTGTCTTGCACTGATGTTTTGCTCCAACAAGCGGGCTTGCATGGTCTCCATTTCTTTGAGCAATTTTACACGTTCGGTCAACATTTTTTGATCACTTTGGTTTGTGATCAGAGACGCTTTCAACTTTTCGAGATTTTCATCAAACTGTGTCAGACGTGCATGGTAACTGGCATCCCGTGCCTCCCGAATCAGTGCCTGCAATTTCTCTACTTCTGTATGCCCACTGCGAAGATCTTGACCATTGCCTTTTATGAGTTCGGATTCTAGGCGTTTGGATCGTGCTTCGAGGCTGTCCAATTTTTTACGCAATTGGGATTCGTCTGCAACCACAAATGTGGGATCGAGTGAGGCCAATTGCTGGCCCTTTCGAACAATCTGACCTACCCGTACATCAATCGATTGAATGATGGCTGTTTCTATGGGCTGCACCACCAAATTGGGACGCACCGTGATCAAGCGACCATGGCCAACAACGACCTCATCTACCTCGGCAAGACTCGCCCAGGTAAGCACAGCCACCACCAAGCTTGCCAACGTATACAATGTCCAGCGTGTGACCCCACCAAGTGGACGTTGTTCAATGGCATCCGCATCTGGCAGGAAATCAACATCGGCCTGCGATCGGTCGGTTTTGTTGGTGCGATAATCCGCTAGGAATTTGTTAATCACGGAAATCCGCAATCCCTGTTTGCTGGTACCATAAATGGCGGTAAATATCACAACGGGACAACAATTCGTCATGTGTCCCGGTGTCTACGATGGTTCCGCGCTCAAAGACCAGAATAGCATCTGCCTTGATCAGGGTTGCCAATCGGTGTGAGACCATAATCACTGTTTTTCCAACCGCGATGCGAGAGAGGTTTTTAATAAAAATGGCCTCACTCTCTGGATCTAAGGCACTTGCTGCCTCATCTAAAATGAGCACACGAGGCGCTGGCAAAATCGCACGCGCAATGGCAATTCGCTGTTTCTGACCCCCGGAAAGATTCGCACCACTCTCTTCTAAGAAGGTATCGTATCCTTGCGGCAATCGTTCAATGAATTCATCGGCACCCGCTGCCTGTGCCGCTGCAATGACTTCGCTGTGATCGGCGTTCGGCTTTGCAAGTACAAGGTTGTCTCGGACGGTACCCCGAAAAATAAAATTATCCTGTAAAACGACACCAATGCTACTACGCAAATGAGAAAGATCGATTTCGCGAATGTCCAGGCCATCAATGCGAATCACACCTTGCGTGACTGGATACATACCCTGAATAAGACGTGTCAGGGTCGTTTTACCAGAACCGCTTCGACCCACCACACCCACCACCATTCCGGGGCGTAGATCCAGGGATATCTCTTCAAGACACATCCCCGCCGATCCTGGATAGCGAAAATTTACACGCTCAAAAGTGATGCCACCCAATAGCGCAGGTCGCAACCCAACCCCGCGACCTCGTCCTTCGCCTGGACGGTTCATGACCTCGCCCAACATACGTACAGAAACGGCGATCTTTTGGTATTCATTGGCGAGGCCCACGATCTGCACCAATGGGCCAGAAACCCGTCCAGAGATCATCTGAAAGGCAATCAGTGCCCCTAGGGATAGGCTGTGTGCAAACACCTCTTGTGCACCGACAGCCAGGATCGTAATGCCCATCAATCGTTCCAGCGTGTGGGTCAAGGTCATGGCCACGTTCGACATCTGACCCACTTTAAAATAATTGACGATAGAATTCGCGCTTTTGGTGTCCCATTCGCGACGTTGCACGGGTTCCAGTGCCAATGCTTTGACCGTACGCATACCATGAATGGCTTCTACCAACAATGCCTGGCGTTTTGCCTCTGCTGCGTACAAAGATTCTAGACGCAAACGAAAAGGTTTAATCAGCACTGCGACCACCAAAGCCATCCCACCTGCAAAGACAAAAACAATGCTGGCCAACACAGGGCTGTACAGAAACAACAAGGGCACAAAGACCAGAAGTCCCAACAACTCCAACAACGTCATGAACAAACTGCCTGTGAGAAATTGCCGGATCTGTTCCACCTGCTGCATGTGCCGAACAATGACCCCTGCAGAAGAAGACTCAAAAAACTCAATGGGCAAAGACAGCAAATGCGAAAAGGTACGTCTTGTGATTCGCATGTCTATTTTGTTCGTTGCACCTAAGATAAGATATTGGCGCAAAAAACCAAAGATGGACTCGAAGAAAATAACGATGATAATCCCTGCCGTAAGTACATACAGGGTTGAATAACTTTCGTGTACCAGAACCTTGTCGACAATCAACTGGAAGAAAATAGGCGAGGCCAGTCCAAGTACCGTTAATAACAGTACGGTGATGGCGATATCGCGAAAAGCTGCGCGTTGCCTGAAAATCTCCGGTAGAAACCAACGGAATCCGAACGGCTGATCTTCATCCGCGAGCGAGAAAATCCTTTTGATGAAGACGACGTCTCCTTTCCATCGGGTGCAAAATTGTCCACTGTCCAGAAAGAATAAATTGGTCGTGGCCTCCAGTGGATCGAGGATGGCAACGCGCACCACATTTTCTTCGCGACGCAGTCCCGCGATGATCACCCAGTTGCCATTGTCCAATCTGGCGAAAATGGGAAATATGCTTTTCAGAGACAAGAGTCCAGCCCAATCGAGCGACTCAAAGCGTGCCTTTAAGCCGTTGTCCTCCGCCATCCGAACGAACCGCTCCACATTGGGTTCGTGGCGTTCGAGTGCGTAATCATGGGTCAGCTTTTCGGGCGAGATCGTGATCCCGTGGTGTTGGGCTACCGCCGCGAGACATTGTGCTGCGGTGGTGAGTGATTTGTTTTCCGTGGTCTCTGTCATCGTTTTTGACTTTAGTGTAAACCCCTTCCCCTCCAGGGGGAAGGGGCTGGGGGATAGGGTGGTTTGATCTTGATCTTGATCTTGATCTTGGACAATCAAAGACAAGTCAAAGACAAGTCAAAGCCAGCCTCTCTCTTTTTTTAGTACAAAGTCAAAACCTCACATCTTCATTGTTTTGTGTTCCAATCACGCTGTAAAAGAACCTAGAGATGCCCGCGCAGGATAATTGCAACGATCGATCCCAAAATGCCAAGTACCGTGGCGACGGTAACGCCCAGCATCCATTGCAAAAGTCTGAATTGACCATCCGAACGTTCCTGCACAATCTTGAAACCATCAGCCATCTTTTGCTGGAGTGATTCCGTGCGTTCCTGCGCAATTCTGAAACCATTCTCCATTTCTTTCTGGAGTGATTCTGTGCGTTCCTGCGCAATTCTGAAACCATTCTCCATTTCTTTCTGGAGTGATTCTGTGCGTTCCTGCGCAATTCTGAAACCATTCCCCATTTCTTTTTGGAG
>CAIJYR010000181.1 GCA_903824965.1 uncultured Thiotrichales bacterium | reverse complement strand
GGCGAGCCAGCGAAGTGGCGAGTCGTGGCGGACGCAGGGCGGCGCGGGCGCCGAAGGCACGGCATGTCGCCAATTTTTCGCTCCCGACGGCGACTGGGATGTCCCAGTCGGGTATCGCGAAAAATGGCGACTTCCCTGCAATCGATTGTCATAGAACTGTCACGTCCTCGGTGTAGGATGCCCGTTCTATGAGCAACCAAGTACCTCTCACAGTCGTTAGTGCTTCCATCTCAAAGCGTTACACTCGTTTCCGCCATACCAAAGACACCCTCACCCGCTATTTGGTCAGGATTGGCGGCATCAGTGTCATCGTTGCGGTGCTGTTGATAGCCTTCTATCTTTTCTACGTTGTCCTGCCTCTTTTTACGCCTGCACGCATGCACTCCCAAGGGGACTACCCTGTGCCTGGTGGGGTTGGCGTGACCGCCTATGCGACGGTAGACGAACAGAACGAGGTGGGTGTACGGGTCATCAACGACGGTCGGGTGGTGTTTTTCCGAGTGGCGGATGGCGTGGTCACGGGCGAGCAACGTCTGGCATGGCTGAGTGGAGTCTCTGTGACCAGCACGGCCGCTGTCTCTCCGAAGCAATTTGCGTTCGGTTTGTCGAATGGTGCTGCACTCGTGGTGGATGTTAATTTCACGGTGCATTTCCCAGAGGGGGCAACGGGTAACGATCGGGTGCGTCACGAAATCACCACAACGTTGTCGTACCCTCTAGGGGAAGCCCCTGTGGTGGTGGACGAACAGGGCAAGGCACTCCGCAGCCTGTCACTCGGCACCGAAGAAGAAAACGTGACCTTGGCGGCCGTCACAGCTGACCACCGTTTGGTGGGCGTGCGCTTCATTCGTGAAGAAAGCATGATGGGCGATGTGCATATGACCCGCGAAGGCTTTGCGCTCCAGGGTGCTGTGGATGCCGATCACCTGTTGTTGAGCACCGCCCAAAAAACACTCTACGCCATTGGTACCCATGGCAACACATTGATCTACGATTTGCCACCGAGCGGAAACGGTCAGGTACGGGAACAGATCCAGTTGACGGCCCCTGGTGTGGACGTAAGCGAAGCCGAATTGCTGCTGGGTGGGATTTCGATTGTGGTCGGAGGTTCCGATGGGAGCCTTGCACAGTGGTTTCCGGTGCGTGGCCCGCACAATGTCTACCGCCTGACCCACATCCGAGACTTTGATCCCCTCTCGACAGCGGTTCGAACCATTGTCCCTGCGCAACGCATGAAGGGGTTTCTCGCGGTGGATGCGTCCGGCCAGCTGGGACTTTACCACGCCACCGCACACCGCACTTTGTTGGTCGAAAAAGTCATGTCGGGTTCTCCTGGTGTGGTAGTGCTTTCTCCTCGCGGCAATGGTGCACTCTGGCAAGCAGAAGGGGCCAGTGACCTCCATCGGGTGCAAGTCCTGAACGAGTATCCTGAAATCTCATGGTCTTCTTTGTGGGAGAAGGTCTGGTATGAGGGGCGTTCCGAGCCTACGTACCTCTGGCAGTCCTCTGCAGAAACCAACGATTTTGAACCCAAAATGAGCCTGGTGCCGTTGACCGTGGGTACGCTCAAGGCGGCTTTTTACGCCATGTTGGTGGCCGTTCCCTTGGGAATTTTGGGTGCCATGTATACCGCCTATTTCATGGCTCCTCGTATGCGTACCCTGGTAAAACCCACCATCGAGATCATGGGCGCTATGCCAACCGTCATTTTGGGTTTTTTGGCGGGTCTTTGGCTTGCCCCCCTCATGGAACAAAACCTTCCTGGCATCATCATGCTGTTATTCTCCCTTCCAGTGGCCGTGCTTCTCGCTGCTTGGGGGTGGTCGCGTTTGCCCAAGCGCCTTCGCGTCTATGTCCCCGATGGTTGGGAGGCCGCCTTGCTGATCCCCGTTGTGATCGGTACGGGGTTTGCTGCTTTTGAACTCAGTGAGCCGATGGAGGTCTGGTTGTTCAATGGCGATGTACGATACTGGTTGACCAGCCATGGCATTCCGTTTAATCAGCGCAATTCTCTGGTGGTGGGGATTGCCATGGGTTTTGCCGTAGCACCTCCTATTTTCTCGATTGCCGAGGACGCGATTTTTGCGGTGCCTCGTCACTTGACATTAGGATCGCTTGCGTTGGGCGGAACCCCTTGGCAGACCATGATGCGTGTGGTATTACTCACGGCAAGCCCAGGTATTTTTTCGGCGGTCATGATTGGGTTGGGACGTGCGGTGGGTGAAACAATGATTATGCTTATGGCAACTGGCAATACACCCATCCTCGATTTTAATATCTTTGAGGGGTTCCGTGCGCTGTCTGCCAACATTGCGGTAGAAATGCCTGAGTCCGAAGTGAACAGTACCCACTATCGTGTGTTATTTCTCACGGCGTTGGTGCTCTTTTTGTTCACTTTCTTGTTGAATACCCTTGCTGAAGTCGTTCGCCAGCGTTTACGTCGTCGCTACAGTTCCCTATGAATACGATCCCGCAAGAAACCCCTCCTCGCTTAAAGACATGGGTTGCCTCTGGAGACCCGTGGATATGGATGACCGGTAGTGCAGTGAGCGTCAGCCTCATCGCAGTGATAGGTCTTTTGGTGCTGATGACGATTCGTGGCATGGGCCATTTTTGGCCAAGCGATATCTTGTACACGACTTACCAGGATCCTCACGGAACCAGCAGCATCATCGTGGGGGAACAAGTAGACAGCGAAGAAGTCACTGCTGCGCGTGTGCGTGATTCTGGGTATCAAACGGCACCTGGTCAGATCTATTTGCGGCGTGATCTGATTAAGGTTGGCAATCGCGAAGCTTTTGGCCAGGATTTCCTATGGGTATGGGCGGAACGCATGGGGCCAGTCACCTACCCAAAGGAACTGTTGGTGTTGGAGCGTCGGGAATGGGGCAATTTTTATGGCACTCTGGTTGCGGTCAAAGAAAACGGGCGGTTGGTTGCTTCGGGCGATGCTGCCTGGGAAGAAGTGCAACACCGCATTGAACGGGCGCACTCCCTCTTTGCGACGATCCACACGATCGAGAAAGACGAGATTGGTTCCATTAATTATGCAATTGATCGACTGAGGCTCAAGGAACGTCGTTTGGTCTTGGAGGGCCAGTTGACACCAGAGGCAATGGCTGCCCTTAAAGCGGATCGGACCAGCTATGATGCTAAGTATGCCGTTGTCCAGAAAAGACTGAGCGAACTCTATGCTGATATTCGACGCGACAGCATCACAATGCGAATGTCGACGGGCCAAGAGCAGGAAATACCTTTGTCAAAAGTGGTGCGTGCCTACCGTCCCAATACAATGGGATTTGGTGAAAAAATTGCTTTTTACTGTAGCAAATTTTGGGAGTTTGTCGCGGACGAACCACGTGAATCCAACACGGAAGGAGGAATTTTCCCCGCCATTTTTGGTACCGTGATGATGGTCATTGTAATGTCCATCTTGGTGATGCCCTTCGGTGTCGTGGCGGCTGTGTATTTGCGGGAATACGCAAAACAGGGTGTGGTGACTCGTCTGGTACGCATTGCAGTAAACAATTTGGCGGGTGTCCCTTCGGTGGTCTATGGTGTTTTCGGACTGGGATTTTTTGTATATTTCTTAGGGGTTCGGATCGATCAGTTATTTTTTGCTGAAGCACTGCCCGCACCCACGTTCGGAACACCGGGCCTCTTATGGTCTTCTATTGTTTTGGCATTGCTGACACTGCCTGTGGTGATTGTTGCAACAGAAGAGGGGCTGACCCGTATTCCTCGGTCTATTCGCGAGGGAAGTCTTGCGCTGGGTGCGACACAAGCGGAGACTTTGTGGCGAGTTGTATTACCCATGGCGGCACCAGGCATTATGACTGGATTGATTTTGTCGGTGGCCCGCGCAGCGGGAGAGGTAGCACCCTTGATGATGGTGGGTGTGGTAAAACTGGCCCCATCGCTGCCCTTGGACAGCAATTTTCCGTTTCTACACCTCGATCGAAAATTCATGCACATGGGTTTTCATATTTACGATGTGGGTTTTCAGAGTCCCAATGTAGAAGCTGCACGTCCTTTGGTCTATGCCACGGCGTTGTTGTTGGTGGTCGTGGTCGTGGTTTTGAATCTAGCCGCCATCTACTTTCGTAACCGTTTGCGTGAACGATATCGGGGTGCTGAATGATGATCAACGTACAGGAACACACTATGACTGCGTCGCTACACCACCGCAATCCTGGGATGGCCTCGCTCATTCCGCAGTCGTCCAAACGCGACATCGGTCAGGCCAGTATCTGCCTAGAGGTACAAAACCTAAATCTCTACTATGGTGCAAAGCAGGCACTCAGAGGGGTCAATCTACGGATTGCTCGGAACCTGGTTACGGCTTTTATCGGACCGAGTGGGTGCGGAAAATCTACCCTGTTGCGTTGCTTCAATCGCATGAATGACTTGGTGGATGGTGTTCGAATAGACGGTCGCATTGTACTGAATGGAAGTGACATCAACGCACGCGGGGTGGATGTTGCGGCTTTGCGGCGTCGTGTGGGGATGGTGTTCCAGAAGCCCAACCCGTTTCCCAAAAGTGTGTATGAGAATGTAGCGTATGGATTGCGTCTCCAAGGCATTAACAACCGACGAACCTTGGATGAAGTGGTTGAGCGTTCCTTGCGTGGTGCGGCGTTATGGGATGAAGTAAAAGATCGCTTGAACGATTCAGCCATGGGGCTTTCTGGAGGACAGCAACAGCGTTTGGTGATTGCGCGGGCCATTGCCATTGAACCAGAGGTTTTATTGCTGGACGAACCTGCCTCTGCGCTGGATCCGATTTCTACCCTCAAAATTGAAGAATTGATCTACGAATTGAAGGAAAACTATACCATTCTCATTGTTACCCACAACATGCAGCAAGCCGCCCGTGTCTCCGATTACACGGCTTTTATGTATTTGGGGGAGATGGTCGAGTACGGCGATACCAATACGTTGTTTACCAATCCTGGAAAGAAACAAACAGAGGATTATGTCACGGGTCGTTATGGGTAAACTGGAGATCCGTAACTGATCAGGTAGGTGCCATGATTGAAACGCAGATCAATAAAAAGGAAAGCTTTTGACTTTGTACTAGAAAGAGAAATGGGGCTGGTTTTGATCTGATTTTTTAACAATATCAGGATCAGGATCAGGATCAAGATCAAACCGCCCTATCCCACAGCCCCTTCCCTGCCTGGAAAGGGGTTTATCAAAGGTTGAAAGCAGTCGCTGGCTCTTTGAAACGTGATAGTCAGAACAAGTTCAATATGTTTTGGACTTGCATTCGCTGTCTTTTCTCGCACTCTTGATACTGATCAGCAGTACACCCGCCAACACGAGCAATGAACCGAAGCATTGCAGTCCCGATATCGTTTCGCCTAAAAAGAGGTGTGCCATCGCAAGGGTAGAAACCGGGCCAACCGATCCGATCAGTGCCACCTGACCAGAACCAATGAGTCGTATGCCTGCGGAGAGCATGAATACGGGCAGCACGGTCGAAAAGAGTGCCATGGCGATGCTGAGTGCGTAGATGCGTGCCGATTGTTGGATCGTGGCAATCGGGTGCGTGCACGCAAATTGAAGGATCGTTGCGGCGCTTGCGACGAGCATTGCATAGGCGGTAAAACGAATCGATCCGATGCGGGCAATCAGGGGTTCTGCGGCGATCAGGTAGATCGAATAGGTCAGGGTGCACCCGAAGATGAGCACTGTACCCAGAACAATACGGTTCTGGACGGTGCTCGTGTCTTGCAGAAAAACCAACACAATGCCGACATAACTTACGGCCAGGGCGATGGTTTCGTGTCGTAGAAGGGTGCGCTTGAACCACCACGCAGAGAGGATCACCACCAGGGTGGGATACAGGAACAAAACCAAGCGCTCCAAACTGGCCGAGATATAGGCAAGTCCCACAAAATCCAACAAGCTAGAGAGGTAGTATCCGATCAGGCCCAAAGCGACGATGGCACCCCAGTCGCGTTTTTGGATCCGATAGGCGTGCTTCTGTGTACGACTCCAAAGCGCCGCCGCCATAAAAAGCGGCACGGAAAACACCATGCGGAGCGCCAAGAGGCTGACCGCATCGACCCCCTGCTGATAGGCGAGCTTGACCAGAATGGCCTTGCCGGAGAATCCAATGGCCGCAAGGACAGCAAGGGTTATACCCAGCAAGGTTTGTCGGTGGGTAGAAGGGACGACTGAAAAAGGAGTCATTGCGCCTTGTAGTGAACCGAGGGGAGTGTGGCATACTACGCCGATGTAGGCACTGGATTCTACCCAACGGGAAGTGACACATCGCTGGAGGTAGGGTGCCTCCGTGGTGGTTGTTTTTCATGGGGCGCGTACGCATCGAGATATACAGTGCCTGTGGGAATTGAGGTGGCCGTTTTCCTGTTGCGGGTTTTATGGAAGAGAAAAATCGTGTCAATACTGAAGCGTGCGCTCATAAAGATTGCGGGGAACAACCTTGTCCAAAAACTGTTAGATAGAAACGTGCTGTATTCGCAACATTTAATGGGTATTGGTTCGGGTAGTGGAGTTCATTGCAGCGGAGAAGTGGCTATCGTGCGTGTTTTGCAACAGAGGAGTAGGCCGCCGTATTGTATTTTTGATGTTGGTGCTAATAAAGGACAATTCCTTCAGATGCTGCTCAAGCACCTGGTGACGGGTGATGTTGAGGTGCATTGTTTCGAGCCTGGATATGAGACATTCAAGATCCTGGCGGGATCTGTAGGAGAAGGTGACAGGATTACGCTAAACAATATTGGGTTAGGAAAAGAGCCGTGCGAAGCGATATTATATTATGACAAAGCAGGGTCAGGGATAGCATCTCTTACAAAAAGGAATCTGGATCATTTGAATATCGATTTCAGCCAATCAGAGCCAGTAAAAATAGATACGATCGATAGGTATTGTTCTGATCGATCGATAAAACATATTCACCTGCTGAAAATTGATGTTGAGGGTCACGAGTTTGATGTACTAACCGGTGCACAATCGATGATTGAGTCGGGGTCTGTGGATATGGTTACCTTTGAGTTTGGAGGATGTAATATAGATACGAGAACTTTCTTCCGAGACTTTTATTATCTCTTTTGTGAGACAGGCTATAAAATCCTCCGAATCACTCCGTCAGGATATTTGTCCTCCATAGCATCCTATAAAGAAATAGATGAGCAATTTCGGACAACCAATTTTATAGCGATGTTAGATCGGTAAACGATGACTGTACAGATAGAATTGTATCTGGTTGTTGTTCTGGGTATGTCAACCACCCCCGCCTTTAGGCGTGGGCTTGTGAAAGCAAGCCTGGGGTTGACCAGCCTAAGCCACAGAGCACCGTGGCTACGTTGCAACGAAGTACAAGACTTGCCCCTTGGGGCGC
>CAIJYR010000180.1 GCA_903824965.1 uncultured Thiotrichales bacterium | reverse complement strand
TGCTCCGCATAGATGTGTTGATAGATGCTTTCGTGGCTAACCGTTGGTTTGTGATTCGTTTTCAAATAACCGCTGATCTGTTCAGGACTCCATAACAGACCTGGTTTCTCAGCGACAAAGTGCCAGGTCTCCATTAGGACAGGGGGGCCGTTAGCACAAGCAGCTCTGCGCTTTGCCGCAAGTGATTGCGCCACGGCTGCTTGATAATCGGAACTGGCGCTATTGCGTGACAATTTGCGACTGATGGTTGACTTGCTTCGGCAGAGGAGACCCGCAATTGCCATGATGCTCTTGCCTGCTTTCTTGAGGATCGATTTGGTCTCTCTCACTTGTGCTGAGGTCTGTGTAGCTCATCTATCAACTCCAAATGGGGTGCTTGGGCAGGCAAGTTGCCAACAAATGTACACCATCTTGCCTACCCAACCAACTGTTTCATCAGAAGTTGCACTTCAAGCTTGAATCCGCCGCTCGGAACGTAACGAGCAACAGAGGTCCATTATGAAACTCATCGATAGTAGGTACTTTACAAAACATGCCATTCCACGCCTTACTGCGATGATAAAGGAATATCAGACGGGTGATACGGATCACGCAATGTTGGTTGGTGATATTCACCAAGCAATCAGTATTTGTAAAACGGATCAATCCTCCTAGGAACGTAACGTGGCTTGGAGTGCGCGACGGATCAGTTCTTCGACAGAGAAATTTTCTCCTCGCACCGATTGTACCAAGCGAGCGGCTTCTGGAGGGCGATAGCCAAGCGTCAGGAGGGCATTGATGGCATCGTCAACGGCGCTGGGTGTTCTGGTAACGCTTGGTATATCCGACGTCTGTGCCTCGATCCGATCTCGCATCTCCACGACGAGGCGCTCTGCCGTTTTCTTACCGACCCCAGGTACACGTATGAGGGCTGCTGTGTCTGCCTCGGTAATACAACGGACAAAGGCGTGGACATCCATGCCAGAAAGAATGGCCAGCGCCAAGCGTGGCCCAACACCGTTGACGCGGATGAGATCGCGAAACAAGCCACGTTCTAGCAAGGTTGCAAACCCGTACAACAGGTGTGCATCCTCACGCACCACGAAATGGGTGTACACCGTCACCTGCGCTCCACTCTCCGGGAGTGTGTAGAAGGTACTCATGGGTGCTTCTAGTTCGTACCCTACCCCTTGCACGTCGATCAACAAGGCGGGGGGTTGTTTCAGGAGAAGTGTGCCGTGTAATCGTCCGATCATGGGGATGTCCTATCTTTCGGGCATGGCGAGCGTGTGAGCGTGACACAAGGCCACCGCGAGGGCATCGGAAGCATCGGTTCCTGGCGCTGTGGGCAGATGCAGGAGGAGACGCACCATGTATTGCACTTGTTCTTTGGTGGCATTGCCTTTGCCCACTACGGCCTGTTTGACGCGAGAGGGCATGTATTCCGAGACCGTCAATCCAGAGGCAAGCACCGCACAAAGCGCGGCCCCTCGCGCGTGACCCAGTTTAAGGGCAGAATCTACGTTGCGATACACAAAGATTTGCTCGATGGCGACCTCTGCGGGTGCATAGGTACGGACGATTTCTGTCACCCCGTCGAAAATCGTTTTCAGACGCAGAACAAGATCCTCGGCGCTGGCTTGGATGCTCCCGCTCGCTACATAAATAGCCTTGCCGTTCACAAAGTCAATGACGCCAAAACCCGTGATGCGGGAACCTGGATCCAGGCCAAGAATACGCCCCACCATAGTTCTCCTACGATCTGGGATCGTCTCGTTTCGTGGGATTCTCGCAATATCTTACAACATTGAACAATTTTACGATATTCTGGTTCTGGTTTGACATAGTCCCCGACGGCATTATACACTGCTGCCTTGAGGAAAACGGAGGAGCGTGACATGGGCTATGATTTTTCTCAGCTATCCAGCGTGGATTTTGAGGAGTTGGTTTGTGATCTATTGCAAGAAGAGTATGGCAAACGGCTCGAACTATTCAAGCCTGGGAAAGATGGCGGCATTGACTGTAGAAATGTCACTCAAGAGGGAACGATTGTCGTGCAGTGCAAACACTATGTTCGTTCTGGGTTTCAGAAATTATTTGACAAATTAAAGAAAGAAGAATTCGATAAAGTAAGTAAAATCAATCCATATCGATATGTCCTTGCCACCTCTGTTCCATTGTCACCATACAACAAGAAGAAAATCAGTGATGTTTTTGGGTGCTATATTATCACAGAAGGAGATATCTTTGGGCAGGACGATCTCAATGCATTACTAAGACAGCACCACGACATTGAGAAGAGACACTTCAAACTCTGGTTAAGCAGTAGTGCTGTTTTGGATAGTCTCTTGCATAATGGCGTGCTGAAACAATCGCATCAGTTAGTTGATAGAATTCATGAAGATATGCGTCTGTTTGTCAAGAACGACAGTTTTCTATCCGCCATTGAAATTCTGAACAAAAATAGATTTGTTATCATATCTGGTGAGCCTGGCATTGGCAAAACCACGTTAGCAGATATGATTCTGCTTCACTACATTGATCGCGGATATAGGCCGATCGAAGTACGCGATCCTCGCGACGCCTACGACCTTTATCATCCAGAAACCAGAACGATATTCTATTTTGACGATTTTCTGGGACTAACCCGCCTGGGAGACCATGCTGCTAAGACAGATACATCGGATATCGTGAAATTGATAGATCTTGTTACAAGATCTCATAATTGCAGAATGATTCTAACGTCGAGAGAATTTGTTCTTTCTCAGGCGCTTCAGATCGATGAGCGAATCGCCAACAGTGGCTTCCTAAGAAAGAAATACCAACTAACATTAGCCAATTATACAAGACTGATTAAGGCAAAAATATTATTTAACCACCTTTGGTTCTCTAACTTAGAGAGCACGTATATTGAATCGATAATCGATTCGCGTGGCTATCGACGAATAATCAACCACCCTCATTATTCTCCAAGGGTCATTCAATGGATGACAAAAAATTCACAATACAAGTATCAACCAATAAACAGGTCCAGTTTTCTGGAGCAGTTCCTAGCGATATTAGATAATCCGAAAGAGTTATGGAAACACCCTTTTAAGCAAATATCTCAAGCGGCACGAAATATGTTACTTGTTTTCTTTTCTTTGGGTATTGGCACAGATGCTGCGAGGTTACAAGAATGCTTTGTCGCATACCATGATGTCTATTGCAAGCAGTATGGTTCTCAATTCTCACCACAAGATTATCGTGATGCAACGGAGTAGCTTCTTGCGTGCAGAAGGAAGCATTTTATTCTTTCACAATCCATCCGTCAAGGATTTTATAGAGTCCCTCATAAAAGATACGCCAGCATTCTGTTTGAATATATTATCTTCCTCAAAATATATCAAGCAAGCGCATCGGTTATGGGGCGCACTAAAGGATAAAGATGATACCACTCCCACTGCGACATTAAGCCAGATCAAAGAACCCTTTATTGCTACACTTCTAAGATTGAAAGACACGCCACCACTGAATGACCTCACATTTGCTTCGCGTTGCATTTTTCTGGTTGATGTCTATTGTGTTTATCGGAAACAAGAATTATTGGACGCTGCTAAAGAAATTATTACAAACATCAGATCCAATGAGCGAATGCAAGAATCTTACTCTGTAGATGATTGGTGCGCCTTACTTGCAGAAGCACAATCCATGGTTGTTAACGCTCCATCAATAATGGAAGTCTGCAACGAGGCAATACAATTGATCGAGCAGGATCCGGAAAGAATCAGTTCTCTCATCGAATTCAGAGAGATAGCTACTATGATGGACTCTTTTAAATTTTCTGAAGGGTTTCAGAAGAAATTCAAGAATCGTTTTCAATTATACGTACAACAGGAGGCTTTCTATGAATGTAGACAGATTGATAACGCCTTAGAGATAGAGGATTATTTATCCGATTTTAAAAAGCTGGCTCGCGATCTAGGGATTAGTGTGCGAACAGAGGAAGAAGCGATTCAAGATCACCTTTCAGAAACTATCAATCACGAAGATAGGAATGCAGATGACCACGATTATGACACACATAGAGAAAGGTTATTATCGTATCAAGATGACGAACGCAGAATTGATTTGATGTTCAATGATTTGATAGACCGATAGGTTCGATATTTAAGTTCTTTGCGCCATCAAAGTTCCACAGGATACTTTCGGCATTCGTGGTGTTTAGGTTGGATCTGAATACCCACTGGCGGCAAGCCGAGCCTTAAGGCGTTCAATTTCCAAATCTTTCTCTTGGAGTGCGTGATCTTTCTCTTGGAGTGCCTTCTCTTTTTCTTTGAGTTCTTCTTCTTTCTCTTGGAGAGTCTGTTCGATATCCCACTGAATAGCCCGTTGTTGGCGTATGAACTCTTGACGGGCCTGGTATGCGTAATAATCACGCTCCTTCTCGGAGAATCTTTGTATCGTACTCATGGCTTGCCTCATTTCTGGGGTGGTCATCCAATCCGGTAACATGGTATCGTCGAGTTTCTCACCGTCTTTGAAGAATTGTAACCAACGCTGCTGTTCATTTTCAATGCGTTGCACAGAAAATTTTTCTAGTTCCAGCAGCCAGATACCCCCGTGGTTCATCAAGATCCGAGCTTGCTCATCCCGAAACTGGTAGATATGACGGTAATCACTATCGGTTTGAATCAGGTTCTCGCCAAGCAACCAGATGGCGTAGGTAGGTTTCAGCAGGCGATAGTCGCTCCCGCGTTGCAATTGTTGGCTATAAATGTCGGCCCAGTTATAGAGAACGCGGTTGTGCAAATGACGGAAGCTACGCAACTGAATCTCGACCTGGTAAAGCTGGTTACGGGTATCCCTTGCTTTTACGTCAACGATACTGAGCTTATCCTCCAAAAACTCCCGATCACTGTAGGGGTTCAGAAGCTCGACCGTGCTGATCGGTGCACTGAGGTCACTGGCTAATATGGCGTTCAGAAAATGCACGAGAAGAGCACAATTTTCCTCGGAACCAAGCAACGCCTTGAATACACAGTCCACTTTTGGATCGATAGGATGTTTCATTTGGCTCCCTCCTCCAGGTTTGACTTGTTTCTGACAGGCATATGAGTACGCAGAGTGCCTGAGTCATAATATGGTTTCTCTTTTGATTCTAACTATTTATTCATCACTATTCATCAATGTAATATCAAAAACGCCGTACAGGGCAGCATCAAAATCAGCGGCCACCCCTCCTACACCCCCCTCTCATCCAGAAAGGAGGCAGCGCAACAACCGTGATCACACCCGACAGAACCGCACTGTCACCAGAAGCCCACATAAACAGTATTCGCTCATCCCACCCCTTTACCCATCCGAATGTGCCTGTGCGCCACCCCTTTGACGCCCCTTGAGACCCCGCACCCTATGCCAAACGATTGCCACAGATAAAATCTTTATTACAATCAATAGGATGGCAATTGATGGCGCAGCGTTTCAATATGGAATAGCAATTGCATAGTATAAAACGTACCCCATGGCTACGGCGTGGGAATCTTAGGCGGACTCACTGAAGAGCGCGTAATGCCATGAAAATAAGACGCTTTTTCGCACCCGACATCCGGCAGGCAATGCGTCTCGTGCGAGAGGCGCAAGGACCAGACGCTGTCATTCTGTCTAACCGCAAGGTAGATGGCGGCGTCGAAATTGTGGCAGCGGTGGATTTTGACGAAAATCTGCTCTCCAGCCAAGAGAACACTGCAACGCCCAAAGAGGCACCTACGGGCGCTACGCCTCCCTCGCAAGGCCCTTCCGCCCGTGTTGCGTCGCAGTTGGGTATGTTTCGGTCAGCGGCCCAAACAACCTCCGATAAAAATCCGCCGACGCAAACCACACCCCGACCCATCGCCAAGCCAACGGCACCGACGGCCGCCCCAACACCCCGCGCCCCCGCAGCAGCGCAACCCACCCCCGCTGTCAAATCGGTGACGCCACCCGCTCTTGCAATCAAGCCAACGGTGGCCGCAACAGCCACGTCCACAGGCAAACCGACAACCACCAAACCAACGGCCCCGAACAACACACCCCCCACTGGCCGCGTGCCTTCCTACAATCCGCCAGAAGCCCGTCTCGCAGCCAGTGACAAATGGTCTGCCATCAAGGACGAGGCAGACGCAGACGAAGAAGAGAACGACTACGGCGATCAATCCGGTGCGCAAAATCGCCGCCTCGGTACCGAATCGCAGCGCACTCTCCCCCGATCTTCCGAGATCCTCTGGACACAAGATCCGGTACTCGTAGGGATGCGCCGCGAACTGAAAGAATTACGGGGATTGCTAGAACACCAATTGTCTGGACTGGCCTGGTCGGAGACGGTGCGCCGTACCCCCATCCAAGCGCAATTGCTACGTGCCCTGACCGAGATGGGTCTTTCCATGTCGCTTGCGCGGGAACTCACCCTGCCGGTCTCTGCGTTGGGAGAATTCGACACCGCTTGGCGTCATGCCATGGGTCTCTTGGCCGAACGCCTGACCGTTGAAGAGGATACCATACTGGAGCAAGGGGGTATTGTCGCGCTCGTTGGCGCAACGGGGGTCGGCAAAACCACCACGGTTGCCAAACTCGCCGCCCACTATGCCCTTCGTCACGGCCGTGATCGCGTGGCATTGGTCACGACCGATGGATACCGCATTGGTTCACAAGAACAGTTGCGCACCTTTGCGCGTATCCTAGGGGTTCCGATGCGTTCCGCGAACGATGCAGGGGAACTCTCCGAAATCCTCGCAGGACTCTCCGATTATGGTCTTGTGCTCATTGACACTGCAGGCTTGAGCCAACGCGATTTGCGTATTGAAGAGCAATTCGCGACCCTGCGCGAAGTCGGCAGAGAAATCCGCAGCTACCTCGTGCTCTCTGCAACCACACAACGTGCAGGACTCGAAGAAATCATCCGTGTCTTTGGTGAAATGGGGGTCGCAGGCTGTATCCTGACGAAACTGGACGAAGCTGCTTCTCTCGGGGAGGTACTTTCTGCAGTGGTGCGTCACAAACTCCCCGTTGCTTATTTGGGGGTGGGTCAGCGGGTTCCTGAGGATCTCCTGCCCGCCCGTGCCCATAACTTGGTGAGTCGAGCCGTGGCGCTTCTTCAGCAACACGCGACGGACATCGAGGAAGAGAGTTTAGCCATGGCCTTCGGGAGTACTTCTCATTATGCAGCCGCACTCTGAGTCTACGCAGGATCAAGCCTCCGGACTACGTCGTATGATCCACTCCACCAGTGAGCCTGTGCAGGTCATCGCCGTCACAGGCGGCAAGGGAGGGGTCGGAAAAACCACCGTCAGCATCAACCTCGCCATTGCCTTGGCACAAGCAAACCGCAATGTGATGGTGCTGGATGCGGATCTGGGACTCGCCAACGTGGATGTGCTGCTTGGATTGCATCCACGCTATAACCTGTCTCACGTATTGTCCGGCGAACGTACCCTAGAGGAAGTGGTGGTAGAAGGGCCCCATGGGATGCGCATTGTACCCGCCGCCTCGGGCCTCCAGCACATGGCGGAGCTCTCTCCGAGTGAACATGCCGGATTCGTTCGTGCGTTTTCCGAACTGTCGGTGCAGCCAGAGGTGCTCATCGTGGATACGGCGGCAGGCATCTCGGATGCAGTCATCAGTTTTTCGAGCGCCGCCCAGCATGTTGCGGTGGTGGTCTGCGATGAACCCGCCTCCATCACGGATGCCTACGCGCTTATCAAGATTTTATCTAGGGAACACAACGTCAATCGGTTCCAGATCATCGCCAACATGGCAGACACCCCCCAGGCGAGTCGAGAATTGTATGCCAAATTGTGCCGTGTCACGGATCGTTTTCTGGATGTAATCTTAGAGTTGGCTGGCAGCATCCCACGCGATGATTTGTTGAGGAAAGCAGTACAGCGCCAGCGTGCGGTGGTGGATCTTTTTCCACGATCGAACTCTGCACTGGCTTTCAAACAGCTGGCGAAGACCACCCATCTTTGGCCTGCACCGAACACGTCTGCTGGACGGATTGAGTTTTTCGTAGAGCGGCTTATCAAGTTTAGTCTCGATCAGAAAGGAGGCGCTGTATGAGTGGTGTGGCACGCTACCTCATGAGCAAAGAGATCGACCAGGATACGATGGTCACTTGGTATGCGCCTTTGGTGAAGCGCATTGCCTATCACCTGCTCGCACGGCTTCCGCCCAGTGTCCAGGTAGACGACCTGATCCAAGCGGGGATGATCGGCCTGTTAGAATCGTCTCGGAACTATGACCCTGATCAGCAGGCCAGTTTTGAGACCTACGCAGGGATTCGCATCCGTGGCGCGATGCTGGATGAAATCCGACGCAACGACTGGGCACCTCGTTCGGTACACCGAAAGGCACGCCAAATCGCCGCCGCGATTCACATGGTCGAATCCCGTACCGGACGCGACGCACGGGATCACGAAGTGGCCGCGCTATTGGCAATGCCACTGGAGGAGTACCATCGGCTCTTACAGGATGCCAGCGGGTATCGTCTTTTTAGCCGAGAAGACATGTCCTTGAGTGAAGAAGGGGATTTTCCTGATCTCCCCGACACGGGGCCAGGCCCCCTAGAACAACTGGAAGAAAGCAATTTCCGTGTAGACCTCGCTAAGGCGATTGAACACCTACCTGATCGTGAACGCCTGGTTATGTCCCTATACTACGATGATGAACTCAATTTACGTGAAATTGGTGCTGTCCTCAATGTGTCGGAGTCGCGTGTCAGCCAGATCCACAGCCAAGCGATGCTCCGTCTGCGTGCAAGGCTTCAGGACTGGACAAGGCGAGACTAAACCATCCTGCTACAAATCTGCTCTGCTACAACTCTGCTACAACTCTGCTACAATTCCTTCAGAACCCGCAGCACGCAGGTCGTGATACCTTCTCCAGAATGCACGCAAACTTCTCCGTAATGTGCATGTGCGATGATGTGCGATGGATTGTGTAATTGCCAAACCAAGTCCCACCGCTTCTTTTAAGTGAACGAATGGTAACGTTTGTCAACGCAAGAGTACCGATTGTGTGCGTTACCATACATACAACAGAGAGACTCTCAGGCAACCTAGCGATACGTACACCTGGTTCAACGGAAAGTAGGGATCACAATCTGACTAGTGCTCCCTTGGCGGGGAGATACATCTGAAAAAGCGGTGTAGGGGGACTTCTGCCACAAGCGGCATGTAAATCATCCATGTACCAACGCTGTTTGATATTGGAATGTTGCTACCTCTGTACGATTCTGTGCATCACTCGGGTAACGTATCGAAATTCATGCTTGAACTTTATCTGAGCGATTCTATGACCCAAGTTGCCACCGATATATGGTTGCTTGGTTGCAGTCGTACAACCACGGAGGAAAGCGATTTGCGAGCTATAAGAACCTCTTCGGAGAGTGATGGACGACGCTCCTTCAGCTATATCAACTGTGACATTCCAGTCAGTGTTGTAAACGACTTGTACCTAAAGTCGTAGAGTGGAGAGCCACTTGCGGAGTACTGTATGAATAACATCTCTGATAGACTGCTGTCGTTGCCTGGCTTACTGTTTTTGCATGTATTACTGTTGTCGGGTATCGCTTCTATCATTTTTCTGTGATGCTCTTGCTATACCGTTCTGCAGGACTGATCTAAACCTGATCATGCGGTTTGTGTGTCTGATTTCTGCTTCACAGAGACCGCCTAGGGAAGTGGCTTGGTTATCGCCAGTAAGATTCTCCTTGCGGGGAGTCTTACGCTGTGTGCGCCGCAGCCGACATACCCTCCCCTGGCTCAGCCGTGGGGTGGTTTAGGATTTTGCGTTGGTACAGGGTCTCTCCGTAGTATACTGTTCGCTTGCGTGCTGGCACAACCGAACATGTCGCTATTATCCTTTGGAATCAACCATAAAACAGCACCTGTTGCTGTACGTGAGCGGGTGGCTTTTGCACCTAACCAACTTGATCATGCGCTGCGCTTACTCACAGCGGATGCAGACGTTCTTGGTGCTGCGATCCTCTCGACCTGCAACCGCACGGAACTCTACCTCAGCATGGATGGCCCCAGGATTGAAAATATTCTGGGATGGTTAGCTGATTTTCATCACATGACGAGCCGTGAACTGGCTCCCCATGTCTATGCACACATGGATCAAGCGGCCGTACGGCACGTTTTGCGCGTAGCCAGTGGCCTCGATTCCCTCATCCTGGGGGAATCCCAGATCTTGGGACAGATGAAGACGGCGTATACCACCGCACGCATCACAGGGGCGATTGATACCCTGCTGGATCGACTCTTTCAGCATACCTTCGCCGTTGCCAAGCAGGTGCGTACAGACACCACCATCGGCAGTTCACCTGTCTCGGTGGCCTTCGCTGCCGTGAGTTTGGCGCGTCAGATTTTCAGTACCTTTGCAGAACATACGGCGCTGCTCATCGGAGCTGGGGAGACCATCGAATTGGCCGCACGCCATCTGCGTCAAAATGGCATCGGACGGATGATCGTCGCCAACCGCACCCTGGAACGTGCCCATCTCTTGGCCTCAGAACTTGGCGGGTATGCCATCTCGTTGGATGAGATCCAAAACCACTTGTCCGAGGCAGATATTGTGATCTCTTCGACCGCAAGTCCCTTGCCTATCCTTGGCAAGGGCGTTGTGGAAAGCGCCATCAAAAAACGGCGGCATCGTCCCATGTTCATGGTAGACATCGCTGTTCCTAGGGACATTGAGCCAGAAGTCGGCGATCTACCGGATGTGTACCTATACACGGTCGATGATCTGCACGATGTCATCCAAGAGAATTTGCGATCCCGCCAAGAGGCAGCCAAACAAGCCGAGGAGATTATTGATGTTCAGGTGGCAACCTTCATGGGGTGGATACAGTCTCTACAAGGGGTGGCCACCATCTGTGCTTGTCGTGCACAGGCAGAGGGATTACGCGATCTGGAATTGGAAAGGGCACAACGTATGCTCGCCGCAGGTCGAGACCCAAACGAGGTCTTGCGCTTGTTTGCCCGCGCCCTGACCAATAAATTCCTACACAATCCCTGTAGCCAATTACGCCAAGCAGCTTACGAGGGTCGCGCCGATGTGATCGCTGTAGCGCAGGAACTGTTTGGCATCGAAGAATGATGCACACCAAGACGTACACCAATTGCGCCTGAACCACCCCATTGCTCTACGCCCTGGGGTTTCAAGGATGAACCCATTGATAAGATTAATTCAAAACCAGTCGCCTTTTCTTTTAGTACAAAGTGAAGACATCGCTTCTTCATTCAGTTACGTGCTAGTCATAGTACCTACCTGAGCAGTTACTCCCATTTTTTCAAGATTCGGTTGCGCCTGTCGCTCTGCATGGTAGGACGATCGCACCAGGGGGGCACTGGCCACATGTGTAAAGCCAAGCCCTTCTGCGTAGCCGCGCAATACATCAAACTCGTCGGGTGCTACAAAGCGCACCACCGGCAGATGATCACGACTGGGTTGCAAATACTGTCCCACCGTCAGGCGATCACACCCATGGTCGCGTAGATCACGCAGCGTTTGTGTCACTTCGGGGTTGGTTTCTCCCAATCCCAGCATCAAACCCGATTTGGTGGGTATCTCAGGACAGCGTTTCTTGAATGCCTGCAACAGTCTCAGGGAATGCAGATAATCCGCACCAGGTCGGACGTCTGGATAAAGACGAGGCACGGTCTCTAGGTTATGGTTGAAAATATCGGGTGGATCGACAGACAAAATGTCCAGGGCCAGATCCATCCGACCGCGAAAATCAGGTACCAACGTCTCGATGATCACCTGCGATGATCGGGCACGAAGGGCGCGAATGCAGGACACGAAATGTCCCGCCCCTCCATCTCGCAGATCATCACGGGTCACAGACGTAATGACAACATGTCGTAACCCCAGTACCGCAACGGTTTCTGCAAGATGTGCTGGCTCAGCAGTGTCCAGGGATTGTGGACGACCATGCCGGACATCGCAAAAAGGACACCGTCGGGTACAGAGATCCCCCATCACCAAAAAAGTAGCCGTACCCTCAGAGAAACACTCGCCCATGTTGGGGCAAGATGCCTCTTCACAAACCGTGTGTAAAGCCGCAGCCCGCAAAAGACCCCTCACCCGCATAACCTGCTCACCACTCGGAATGCGTGCACGGATCCAGGCAGGTTTCCGAAGAGGTCGTGTCGTTGACATTGCTTACAGGTGCCGAGGAAGGCGATGGTTATTTTGGTGGGTATCGCCCCCCAGAAAAGCAAGCAACTGCACAAGCACCGAGGGATCTACCGGCTTAATCAGGTGATAATCGAATCCTGCCTCACGGGAGCGCATCTGGGCCTCCTCGTGACCATACCCGGTCACAGCCACCAAAAAGAGTTCTTTTCCGTTTGGCAAGGCACGCAACCGTTGGGCCGCTGTATAGCCATCCATCCCGGGCAATCCAATGTCGAGCAACACCACCTGGGGTCGGAAGGCGGGTGCCCTTTCTAACCCAGCCTCGCCGCTGTGTGTCACCACGACCTCATAGCCCTCCATCGTGAGCCAAAGGGTCGTGGTTTCGGCAACGATTACATCGTCCTCTATGACCATCACCCGTAGTTTTTTGTTCGAAACAACGCTCGGTTTGTGATGAGGCGCCGCTACCCCGGTGCTGCTCAACGGAATCGACGCAGACAAGGGCAAGCGAATCGTAAAGAGAGAACCTTGACCCAGTCCCTGACTGTGCGCCATGACCTGCCCACCATGGAGCTTTACGAGTTGCTGCACCAGAGTCAGTCCGATGCCGAGTCCTCCCTGTGAACGGTCTAGGCTGCGTTCTCCCTGTTGGAAGAGATCAAATACCTGGGGCAAGAGATCAGGCGGAATACCCATCCCATTGTCTCGCACGGCAATCGTAAACTCCTCCTCAAAGACAAGAGCGGCGAGGGAAATCTCCCCGCCCTCTGGAGTGTATTTGGCGGCGTTGTCCAACAGGTTTTGCAACACCTGGGACAGGCGCACCATGTCCCCCTCGAAAACAACGGATTCCACGGGTACCTGTACCGTGAACCGATGCTTGCGGGCCTCCAGAATCGGACGCACGGATTCTTGCACCTGTTGTATCAGGTGTGTAAGCTCTACTCTCTCTTTTCTGAGGGTAATTTTGCCACGCACAATGCGTGAAATATCGAGCAGATCGTCCACCAGACGCGCCAAGTGCCTCACCTGGCGATCGATGATGTCCCTGACCCATTTGAGTTTTGGGTTCGGGAGGTCAATCAGGCTCATGATGTGGACCGCATTGCGAATCGGGGCCAACGGATTGCGCAATTCATGCGCGAGCATGGCCAGAAACTCGTCCTTCCGACGATCCGCAGCCCGCAAAGCTTCCTCGGCGCGACGACGCGTATCAACGTCCGTAGAGGTTCCGTACCACTTGACTACACAGCCCTCGGTATCATAGACGGGAACAGCGCGAGTTAGGTACCAACGAAAACTGCCGTCCGAGCGCTGGACACGATGCTCCACTTCGTAGGGTGTGGCGGTACGCACCGAATGTTGCCAGGCCCGTGCCGTGCGCCCACGATCATCTGGGTGCAACACCGGTTGCCAAGGGACAGCAGAATGAGGACTGGGATCGGAAAATTCTTCGTGCCTACGGTTATAGTAGTCCACCGTACCTTCGAAGTTGGCTGTCCACACGAGCTGTGGCATGGCTTCCGCCAACTCTCGCCAACACCGTTCACTTTCTGCGAGTGCTTCCTCCACCCGCTTGCGCTCGGTGATGTCGAGGTTCAGACCCGAGAGACGGTAAGGCGATCCATTGGCGGAACGCTCAATGCGACCAATGGTCAACAACCAGCGGGTACCGTACTGTGGATGGAGGATGCGATACTCTGCACGGTATTCCGGTGCGCGTCGTTCAAGTGAGGGGCGGAGAAGACGGAACCCTGTACGCTGTTCTGGAAGCGTCTGGTTGAGTGCCGTGCGAATGGCACGATCCAGAATAGCATGATCGTCTGGGTGTAGATGATGCTTCCACTCCTCGTAGCTTGGTGTCCCCTGCGTGTGGTCAACGCCATAGAGGTCGAAATTTTCGGGAGACCAGACCATCACACCCGTGCTGAGGTTCCACGACCACACCCCTGCTTTGGCACTGTTGAGCGCCAGGCGCAATCCGTGCTCCATCGTATCGTACTCATCGCCTAGATCATCCGAGACCGATTGATCCGATGCATGGGGTGTGGATAGCGCAGTCAGGCTGCCGAGGATACGGGTGGCGTGTCCCCTTTCGTCGAAAAAGGCACAACCACACTCTTCGATCCACTGTGTGGTGCCAGACGGGGATTCGACTTTGAAACGGACACTGTAGGTGGGTGCAGTATGTGTGAGACTCCTGCGTAGGCAAAGAATGCGTTCCTGATCGGGCAGTGAGATTTGTTCGAGCAGCACCCTGCCAGACGCTAGCACAGCCCCCTCTGGGCAGCCGAGCAACGCAGGAAGACAAGGGGAGTGGTGCAACGCATCGGTCACACAATCCCACTCAAAGAAGGCTGGCACGTGAGAAGCGTGGCGTAGGCCAGAGATGCTCATCTCACTGTCTCCGAGAAACACCGCCCTGTGGCGGTGAGGAAGGGATCGAACGCGTATACACCCTGTTATTTCTCGACGATCAAAAAGAAGGTTTCGTCTTTTTTTACCATGCCCAACTCCGCACGGGCAAGTTCTTCCACGGCGTCTAGGCCCGACTTGAGATCACGTACCTCGGCTTCTAGGGCTTGGTTACGCTCTAGCAACCGTTTGTTTTGCGCAATCTGATCGTTGATCGAGTGATGGAGGTCGGTCACTTCCGCCAAGCTGCCCGAACCGTTCCACAAGCGGTATTGAAGTCCCGCAATCAACAACACCAACAAAGCTGCAACCCATTTCATCCCGTGTACCCAGATGCTTTTAGGGGAGGCGTGCAAAGGCGCTCCGCCCAGCATACGGAATCTCAGGTGCCAGCGCCTCGATACGCATCAATTGGTTGTACTTGGCCACACGATCGGAGCGGCACAAGGATCCTGTTTTGATCTGACCTGCCGCCGTACCCACCGCCAAATCAGCGATAAACGTGTCCTCGGTTTCCCCCGATCGATGGGAGATCACCGCTGCGTAGTTTGCGGATCGGGCCATGTCGATGGCGGCCAGGGTTTCGGTCACGGTACCAATCTGATTGAGTTTAATGAGGATTGCGTTCGCAACTTCGGAGGCAATGCCTCGGCGCAAAATCTCCGTGTTGGTGACAAAGAGATCATCCCCCACCAACTGGATACGCCCCCCTAGACGCTCTGTCAGAAGGCTCCACCCTTCCCAATCGCTTTCCTCCATGCCATCCTCAATCGACAGGATGGGGTAACGGTTCACCCAGTCTTCGTACAATGCGACCAACTCGGCGGCATCGAGTGTGCGCTTCTCTGAGGCGAGAAAATACCTGCCCTCTCGGTACAGTTCAGAACTTGCGACGTCTAACGCCAACCAAACATCTCCCCCAGGCCGATATCCCGCTTTCGTGATCCCTTCGAGGATGATTTCGACAGCCGCCTCGTTGGAAGGCAAATCCGGTGCAAACCCACCCTCGTCCCCCACAGCCGTGGCCAAATGACGGCCATGCAGCACTTGTTTGAGCGCATGAAAGATCTCTGCGCCACAGCGGACGGCATCGGCGAGCGTAGGGGAACCCACGGGCACGATCATGAACTCCTGAAAGTCCACGCTGTTGTCGGCATGGGCACCTCCGTTCAGAATGTTCATCATGGGAACGGGTAGCCGGTAAGGGCCACGGCCAAGAGAACGGTACAACGGCACGCCTAACTCACAGGCGGTTGCCTTAGCACAGGCCATGGAGACCGCGAGCAATGCATTGGCACCCAAGCGCGATTTGTTCGGTGTGCCATCGAGCTCGATCAAGCGTTGATCAAGCGCAGGTTGGTCGCTTGCCTCTTGGTGCAACAACGCGCTGCGGATCTCACCTAGGATATGTCCTACCGCCTTGCGAACCCCTTTGCCCTGGTAGCGTCCGTTGTCCCCATCCCGCAATTCGATGGCCTCCCGCGAACCGGTAGACGCACCAGAGGGAACAGCAGCGACGCCCCGTGCGTGGGAGGCCAAGACTACCTCTGCTTCTACGGTCGGATTGCCACGAGAATCGAGAATCTCACGGGCCTCAATATTCACAATCGCTGACATGTGTATTCTCCTCTCGCTGTTGGCATCGGATCAGCCTTAGAATTTGTATTCAACCCCAACGGTAAAACCATCCAGAAAATTAACTGGCACGGCATTGCTGGTACCTCGATTGAGATTGTTGGTACCCCACATATCCAGCGTAAGTGTTGTGTTACGCATGAACTTCCAACCCAACCCAAAGTCAATATCCAACTCTCTTTTTGTGCCCCCTAATCCATCATGGCCATTCAAAAGACTTGCGCTCTTTTTATGTGCCATGTAAAAATCGGAGGAGATATTCAGCGTCAACACAGGATCATGGACAGTCCCGATCACGGCGTAACTGTTTTTCCATAGAAACCCAAGCAATGGCTCATAGGTGGCCAGATTCGGGCCAATCTTGGTACCGTTCAGGAACAAAACATTGCGCAAAGACGATTGCAATTTTTTCCCAGAAAAATCAAGATGCAAATCAACGCCCACGAGGTGCTGATAGTGGAGTAACTCATCTTCTTTTGCAGAATACGTTGCTGCGTTTCTCTGAAGGATATACGGCGGTGTGCCTCCATGAAAAGGAAGAGCCAGATCAAAATAGGGGCCTACCGAGATCGTTTCCTCGTCTTCTTGGTAATAACGATACAACACTTCTCCTTGAGCATGTAGTTCGCGAGGGCTTATATTAGAAACTGAAGTACCCGTCAGCGTTTCTCCGACAATGATCCTGGCATCCCCATTGTATATCCAGGAAGACTGGGTCAGCAAGGAACCCTCTGAACGAATGCCGAGTGTTGATCTCGGCTTTAAGATCGTATTCCCCAAGCCTGCTGACTCGCCAGATTGGAGTTGGAAGTAGAGCGTTGTAGCCAGTACCGTGGCAAGCAGCATAACACCTCTCAGAAGCAAAAACGGGGAGTTACGTACCTGCGCAACTCCCAGTTTATAGAATACAACAGGATTACAAAAGGTTATGAACCACTTCGTCGAGCATCTTTTTCGCGTCGCCGAAGAGCATCCGGTTGTTCTCTTTGTAAAAGAGTGGATTGTCCACACCAGCATAGCCAGAGGCCATGGAACGCTTCATGACGATGGAGGTTTTTGCTTTCCAGACTTCTAAGACTGGCATACCCGCAATAGGCGATCCAGGATCATCTTGTGCGGCTGGGTTCACAATGTCATTGGCACCGATGACCATGGCAACGTCCGTGGTGGGGAAATCTTGGTTGATTTCATCCATTTCGAGCACAATGTCATAGGGTACTTTGGCTTCGGCCAAGAGCACGTTCATATGACCCGGCATACGACCCGCGACAGGGTGAATCCCGAAACGGACGTTGATACCTTTGCCACGCAATATCTTGGTAATCTCACAAACGGTGTGCTGTGCTTGCGCAACGGCCATGCCATACCCAGGAACGATGATCACGTTGCGTGCGGAACGCAACAATTCAGCAGTCTCTTGGGCGTTGATAGCGACCACCGATCCCACAGGCGCAGCCGCTACCGCAGACGAGCTACCCGCCGTTCCGAACCCCCCCGCAATCACCGAAAGGAACTTGCGATTCATGGCGCGGCACATGATGTAGCTCAGGATAGCACCCGAAGAACCCACCAAGGCACCGACCACAATGAGCAGGTCATTGTTCAGCATAAACCCTGTTGCGGAGGCTGCCCAACCGGAATAACTGTTGAGCATAGAGACCACCACAGGCATGTCGGCCCCCCCGATGGCCATCACCATATGCACTCCAAAAACCAGGGCAATGGCCGTCATGGCAAGCAAAGGGAATAGCCCATCGTTGGCATGTTCCGCACCCAAGAACACCTTGCCTAAGATCAGCGCGAGGATCAGCAAGGCCAGATTAAACTGATGACGTCCAGGGAGGGTGAGAGGCTTGCCACCAATTTTGCCTGAGAGCTTTCCAAAGGCAATGACGGATCCAGAGAAAGTAACCGCACCAATCAGCACACCCAGGTAAATTTCCGCTTCATGGATGGTCTTTTCTGCACCCGTCAAGTGAGCAGTGGGGTCAATATAATTGGCGTATCCGACTAGGCAAGCGGCCAACCCAACCAAGGAGTGCATGAGTGCGACCAACTCAGGCATTTGGGTCATTTTGACCTGTCTGGCTGCAAACACCCCCACAGCACCCCCCACGGTCATCGCCGCCAAGATGATGCCAAAGGTCAAGGTACCATTCACGCGGGGGCCCATCAGGGTTGCAATCACCGCGATAGCCATGCCGATGATGCCGAACAGGTTGCCGCGCCGTGAACTTTCGGGGTGGCTTAAGCCCCCTAGACTCAGGATGAACAAAATGGTTGCACCGATATAGGCAACCGTAATCAGACCTTCACTCATGGGTCATTGTCTCCGTTTATCTCTGGAACATACGCAGCATGCGTTGGGTGACCCAAAAGCCGCCCAACATATTCACGGCCGTGAGTACAACGGCAAGCCCCGCCAAGAGGGTGATGAGAATTCCAGGCGAGGATACCTGAATCAAAGCACCAATGGCGATAATGCTAGAAATGGCATTGGTCACACTCATAAGGGGAGTGTGCAGGGCAGGGGTGACATTCCAGATCACCATGTAGCCGATGAAACAGGCCAACACAAAGACCGTAAAATGGCCCAAGAACGCAGCAGGTGCACTGAAGCCAATGAGTCCAAAGATCACCGCACCCACAAGACCCACGATGGCCACCGAACGCGAAGAAGCGGGTGCATCGGTTCCGCCGTGTCCATGGGCAGCGGCTGGTTTGGGGAGTTCCACAGGCGGTTTGGCGAACAACTGTGGCGCAGGGGTGGTGGGTACAGTGGGCTTGGGAGGTGGGTAGGTGATGACCCCCTCTTTAATGACCGTTGTACCTCGAATCACCTCGTCATTCATGTTGACGTAGATCTCACCCCCTGCTTTGCTTGGGCACAGTTCTTCGATCAAGTGGAGCAAATTGGTGGCGTAGAGCTGACTTGCTTGACGCGCCAAACGACTCGGAAAATCAGAGTGCCCAACGATCTTCACGCCATTGTGTACGACGACCTTGCCGTTTTCGGTCAATTCGCAGTTTCCGCCTTGGATGGCTGCCAGATCGACAATCACCGAGCCTGGCTTCATGCTCTGTACCATACCGGCGGTAATGAGCCTCGGTGCCGGCTTGCCAGGAATAAGGGCCGTCGTGATGATAATGTCCACTTCCATGGCTTGACGGGCCAACATGGCTTCTTGGGCTTTGAGGTATCCCTCGCTCATGGTTTTGGCATAGCCGCCCTGACCGGTGCCGTCTTCTTGGTAGTCCACGGTCAGAAACTCCGCACCGAGGCTCTTGACCTGATCCTGGACTTCGGGCCGTGTATCGCTTGCACGTACGATGGCACCCAATCCACTCGCAGTACCAATGGCTGCAAGACCTGCAACCCCCACGCCCACAATGAGCACCTTGGCGGGAGGCACCTTGCCAGCAGCGGTAATCTGACCCGTAAAGAATCGACCAAAGTGGTAGGCAGCCTCGATCACCGCACGATAGCCCGCGATGTTGGCCATGGAGGACAAAACATCCAGCTTTTGTGCACGACTGATGCGGGGCACCGCATCCACCGCGAGGACAGTGGCTTGCGTGGCTGCCAAGGTCTTCATCAGGTCAGGATGCTGCGCAGGCCAAATAAAGCTAATCAGCGTCTTGCCAGCGCCCAACCACGTAGACTCATCACACCCCGCCACGGGGTGGTGCATGGGTGGGTTCACCTTCATGATGATGTCGGCCTTTGCCCAAACCGATTTTGGATCGTCCACAACCTCCGCCCCAACGGCGCGATAGGTACTGTCTGCGAAGTCGGACAAGTCGCCTGCACCCGATTCCACTACAAAGGAAAAACCAAGCTTTGTCAGCTTTTCGATGGAATCCGGTGTGGCTGCGACCCGCTTCTCCCCCGCGACAACCTCCTTTGGTATACCAATCTTCATCTAAGGTCTCCGAGAAACCGCACCCTTCTTGGGGTGAGGAGGAAAGGAGACGGTTTAGCGAAACCGTCGGTTTTAAAGGTACCGGTCTTTACTGGCTATCCGCCTGTAAGCGCCCAGTAACACTGGATACTATGTCTATAGCACCGCACCAAAGGCGGTCAGTCTCCCAATGTACAGGATTCTTCGGTTGGTACCAATATCGTTATCGTGCCAGATGGAAACGGTACAGTATAGGGCTACAGGGCAATTGCGCTCTATAATAGAACGATGTGACGCCGTACTTCATTGATTCTCTGAAAGATGATGCACAACTGGCATGCCAAGGGCAAGCAACTGGTAAGGTGACCATGGACTTTTATGAACAGCAACAGACCTGTATACTCTGTCCACGGAGCAACGCATTGCTGTCGCCCCATCGAAGACCCCAGGGTGAACCCAACCTATATGACGGCACAATTGTCTTGGCTCCAATTGATCGTGTCTGCGCGTTCTGATCGTGCGTCAGAGGTCGAGTCCTTGTTAGAGGAATCGGGGGCGCTTGCCGTTTCTTTGTCCGACGCCGCAGACGATCCGCTCTACGAACCCCCCCTCGGTACCCTCCCCCTCTGGCCACAAACGCTGATCACCGGATTGTTTGACGCCTCTGCGAACCTTACGGCAGTGATGGCGGGTGTGACACAAACCCTGGGCGAACAGGCCAGTTGTCGCGTTCAATCGGTGGCCGACCAAGATTGGGAGCGGGTCTGGTTGGAAGACTTTCGTCCCCTCTCCTTTGGTACCAAACTCTGGGTCTGTCCACAAGGATGGGAGGTGCCCGATCCAGGCGCAATTGTGTTGCGGATGGATCCAGGTCTTGCGTTTGGTACCGGCACACACCCTACAACAGCGTTGTGCCTTACGTGGTTGGGTGTATCGTTGCTGCCCGATACGACCGTGATCGACTACGGCTGTGGATCGGGGATTCTGGGGCTTGCGGCCTTACGTCTTGGTGCTGCACGCGTATGGGCCGTAGACAACGACCCCCAAGCACTGTGGGCCACACTCGATAACGCTGCGCGAAATGACATCGTTGCTTGTTCACCGACAACAGCACAAACCGAGCAAGCAGTCATCCAAGATGCGCCGCTTTGGGTCGGACCGCCAGAATGCTTACCTGTCCTCCAAGTGGATCTACTGCTCGTCAACATTCTCGCCCGTACCATCGTAGAAATGGCTCCACGTCTTATCGCTTTGGTGCGGATGGGTGGAGGCATTGTCCTGTCTGGTATTTTGGTGGATCAAGCATCGGATGTGCTAGAAGCCTACCGACCTTGGTTCGATTTCGACCCCCCCACCGTCCAAGAGGGTTGGATACGGCTCACGGGCATCCGTCGCGCCTGATTCGCTTGCTGCTGCTTGGAAGAGATCGGTCATTGTGGTTTAATAGCCAACCGTTTCACACTTTCTCACGTAGGCTACACCCGATCCCATGGCAAACGACATACGCTCCAAGACGATCCTCGTTCTCGATGACATGACTGCTGTACGCAGTGCTATGCGTCATGTGCTGGCTTCCATGGGTGCGACAAAGGTGGATCTCGCTGCCGATGGGGACGAGGCATTGCGACGCATGGCCGCAGTGCCCTACGAAATCATCCTCTGTGACTACAATCTAGGGGAAGGCCGCGACGGAATGCAAGTGTTGGAAGAGGCCAAACAGCGTCGTCTGATTGGACTGAGCACAGTGTTCATCATGATCACGGGAGAGGCTAGTTTGGCCATGGTGCTTGGGGTGGTCGAGTATCGCCCCGATGAGTACCTGATCAAGCCCATCACTCGTCAAGTCTTGGAAGATCGGTTGGAACCTATTGTTGCACGCAAGATGATCATGGCAGATATCGAACGTGCTGTGCGTGATGGAGATCTGTCTAAAGCGGTTGCCATGGCCGGTGCACAAATACAAGCACAACCTCAACATGCACTTGATTTACTGCGCGTGCGAGCAGAGTTGCTGCTCAGATTGGGACAATTCGAGGCAGCGGGCGAATCCTTTGAGGCCGCTGGGCGTATTCGGGAAACGTTTTGGGTCAAGTTGGGCCGTGGCCAGGTGCGCTATTATGCAGGCGATTATTTGACAGCGGGGCAGTGCTTCCAGAATCTCATCAACGAAAACAAGATGAACACGGAAGCCTATGACTGGTTGGCGCGTGTCCACCAGGCCACCGGCAATCCTGAAGCTGCCAAAGAAGCACTCTCCTGTGCGGCACAAATTTCTCCCCGATCGATCCAGCGTGCGCAAGCTCTGGGGACATTGAGTATGCGCCTTGGCGATACCGCAACCGCCGAAAGCGCCCTTCGCAACGCTGTACGCCTAGGTCGATTCTCAGTACACCGCGATCCAAGCGATAATGCACACCTGTCTCGGGTTTTCATGGAGCGTGGGAACTCCAAGGAGGCAAGTCGAACCATTAAAGAGGCACGCAAGAACTACCCCAGTGATACAAAAGCCAATTTGGTGCTGGCCATCGCGGAAGCAGCAACCTATCAACAACTGGGCTTGGCCGACGCAGCAACGAAAGCGATGACAGAGGCCAACAATGCCTATCGTGCAGCGGGTGCAGACCTGCCCGCCGATTTGGCCATGGAACTTGCAAAAATATGCCACGCCAATGGCAAAGACGAACAGGCGGCCGCGATCATGTCGGATACCGTGAACCGTCACGTGGAAGATACAGCACTCATGGAAAAAGCCAAGGAAGCCTATAACAGCATGGGTATGGCACAAGCAGGAGAGGAGTTGATCAGTACGTTGTGGGCGAAGGTGGCCGCCGCTAACAACGAGGGTGTGCGTTTGGTGCGAGAAGGTCGCATGAACGAAGCGATTGTTTTGCTAGAAAAAGCAGCCCGTGAAATGCCGCGCAATCCCACCATCAACATGAATGCGGCCCGTGTTTTGTTGCTGGTGATGGAAAAATTGGGACGGCGTCCTGATATGTTGGCACGTGCCAAAGAATACTTGGATCGTGTTCCCGTCGCGCAGGGTGTGCACGACGACAAATTTCAGCGCCTACGGGGTGCCTGGGTCAAACTGGCTGCCCAGCAGCAGCTCACCTAAACCAACCATGGTTGCGTCTCGTACAAAGGCCAGATCCCAGACCTTGTGCCCCAACTGAAGTCCTCTACGCTCAAAACGAGTCGGGTGCCGTTCGGATGCGCGGGGGCCAAAGGATGCAGGCCCCGCGAGATTGTGCCAACCCTTGGCCGCAGAAAGCGTTGCCATCATCTGTACTGCGTAATCCTCCCAATCCGTCGCCAAATACAGCACGCCTCCAGGCGCGACGGTCGTTTCCAACAAGGTGATGAACTCAGGCTGCACGAGACGTCGCTTGTGGTGCCGTTGTTTAGGCCAGGGATCAGGAAACAGGAGATACACCCTTTCCAAGCTGAGCGCCGGAATGCAATGACGTAGAACGTCCACGGCATCGGCACAAAACAATCGTACATTGCTGAGGCACTCGGTGTGTAATCGTCCGAGCAGACTGCCAACCCCTGGAAGATGGACATCAATGCCGATCATGTCCACCTCGGGATGGGCGGCGGCCTGATTCGCCAGGAAATCACCGGTGCCAAAGCCGATTTCCAACCACACGGCAGCACGACGTCCGAATATGGTGCTGAAATCGAGGATTCCTGTATCCGTCTCTAGCCCGTAGCGATCCCAGAGTGTATCGAGGTTGCGCCGTTGTGCATGTGTGAGGTGTCCAGTGCGACGCACGAAGCTTCGCACAGGAGACAGCGGTTTCAGTGCCTCAGAGGATATGCGCATTCAGAAAAACAGGCCATCAAGGGCAGAAGAAGCCGAGGCATAGGCCTTGCGTGGAATACGTCCCGCTAAGAAGGCAGCGCGACCTGCTTCGATGGCTTGTTTCATGGCTGAGGCCATCATGATGGGTCGTGTGGCTGAGGCAATGGCAGTATTCATCAGTACGCCATCGCAACCCAATTCCATGGCCACAGTCGCGTCTGACGCAGTACCTACGCCCGCATCCACAATAACAGGCACTTTGGCGTTTTCGACGATTTGGCGAATATTGAAGGGATTGCGAATGCCTAATCCAGACCCAATGGGTGCAGCCAGCGGCATGATCGCCACACAGCCCAACGCTTCGAGTCGTTGCGCCATGAGTACGTCATCTGTGGTGTACACCATGACCTCAAAACCTTCTTGTACGAGCACTTCGGTGGCTTTGAGGGTCTCCATCAAATCAGGATAGAGCGTTTTGGGATCGCCCAGCACCTCTAGTTTGACGAGGTTGTGGCCATCCAGCAGTTCACGCGCCAAGCGACAGGTACGAATGGCGTCTTCTGCGGTGTAGCAGCCTGCTGTATTGGGCAGGATCGTGTAGCGATCGGGGGGGAGGATTTCTAGCAGGTTCGGTTGGTTTGGATCTTGGCCGAGGTTGGTTCTGCGAACGGCAACCGTGACGATTTCGGCACCTGCGGCTTCAGTCGCCAAACGGGTTTGCGTGAGGTCGCGGTATTTTCCGGTTCCCGTGAGGAGACGAGAATGGTACGTCTTGCCTGCAATGATCAAGGGATCATTAGCAGACGCATAGGATTGATCGATCATCAAAGGCTCCAGCAATATTTCTAGGGGATGTCTCTAGGTAGATTACCCGCCACCAATCGCGTGGACGACTTCAACGCGGTCATCGGGTTGTAGCAGGTGGTTTTGGTAGGTGCTGCGTGGCACGACTTCTAGGTTGACCTCGATGGCCACCCGCCGTCCTGTGAGTCCTAGGGATTCTACCAATTCAGCGAGACTCAGATGGTCGCGTACAGATTGTATTTTTCCATTCAGCAGTATGTTCATGTCTTTGACTGTAAGCTTGCCCCGCTCCTGAGGAGAGGGGTGGCAGGGAGAGGTGATTCTCTGAGTTTGATTTGTCTCTGATTATCTTTATTGAATGAGCAACCTTCAACCAGCCTTCCGCTGCTTCTCTGATATTGTACATCGTTTCTTCTAGTGTATCCCCCTCTGAGACACACCCCACAAACGCAGGTATCTCGGCCCAAAATCCCCCTTCTTCCGCCTCATCAGTGCCTCCTGCCACGTCTATAACAAAACCAGTACAGTGGGCGATCATTGTACAATATTTTTGCGTATATCCGAAGGTGATCCACGCAAGATAGGCTGAAGGGCCGCGATCACCTGATCAGGCGTAGGCATCTGACCCGCTCCCCCCAGATTGATCGCCCATCCACCCTCATTGGCTACTACGCCTGTGAAATCGGGTGACGTATCGGTGTAAATCGCCACTGTGGGACAACCCAGTGCAGCGGCCAAGTGGGTCAGTCCCGTATCGACCCCAACCACCAGCCCTGCACCCGACAATACACCTGCCATTTCACGCACGGCAAGCTTCGGTAGCACCTGTGCCAGGGGCATTCCCCTTGCGAGATCCAGGGCTGTTTGTCGTTCTGCGTCGTTTCCCCAGGGGAGCAGACACGACCAACCTGTGTTTGCAAGCGCCTTGCCGAGGGCGATCCAGTGCTCTTTTGGCCAGGTTTTGCTGGCACGACTGGTCGCATGAAGGCAAACCGCGTAGCGTTCTAGAGGCTCCCATCCAACGGTATGGACGTGTGTTCGGATGCCATAGTTGGGTGGATCGGTCGGGATGTCGTAGCCCAAAGCCAGTGCTGCCAACGCTCGGTTGCGTACTACGGCGTGTTGCCTTGGTTCGACGGCATAACGCTGATGATAGCAAAAAGCCGCCCACGGTTCTCTGGCACTGCCTGGGTCAAACCCGTACCGTTGACCCTGTGCCAAATAGGCAAGGACAGCACTTTTGATCAATCCTTGGTGATCCAGGATCTGATCATAGGCAACCGATCCTAACGTTGACCGAAAGGCGCTCCATTCGCGCCACACCGCACGACGCCACGGTGTGCGACGCCAACGCCGCAAAGCAACCACAATGACCCGTCTGACCTTCGGATGCAAACGGGGAATGTCGGCAAAGGCTTCTTCCGCCACCCAATCCACTACGAGCGTAGGGAAACGGCGGGTCATATCGGTGATCGCAGGGAGGGTATGCACCAGATCACCGAGTGAACTTGTCTTGACGATGAGAACCGTTTGTGGACGCATCACAGGTTGCCAGTTGGACTTTCGAGTACACGCATCTCCGAGAAGGAGCACTGAGGGCGCGACGTCCCCCCAGCACGGGTGCGTAGCGTAAGAGAAGCAGCGTGCGCGAGGGCATTCCTATAGCCGCTGCCGTTGGGGTTCAGCCTGCCCGCCGGACTTTGAGTGTCTGTTGCTGTACTCATCAATGTCTCCGAGAAACCCTGCCCGGAGGCGCGGGGATGAAAGGAGACGGTTTTGGGTAGCCGTCTTTTCGTCCGTCATTCAAGGTGCCGGTCTTTCCCGGCTGTCAGCCCTTACGGGCCTAGTGATACACACCTCTCGGTATCGATCGGTGCGGCTCCCCTCGCTGCCAGGTTGCAACGCAGCATCGGTTCTTGCGAACCTCGCGCCAGACCGTTTCGTAGTGACCCAAACCTTGTCTGTGCCTCTGCCGCTTTCAGAGCCTGGAGTTGAGGAGGCACCCCAGGGGGCAAGTCTTGTACTTCGTTGCAACATAGCCACGGTACTCT
>CAIJYR010000179.1 GCA_903824965.1 uncultured Thiotrichales bacterium | reverse complement strand
CCGCATTGCGAGCGCCTCTCGGTAGAGCGGCTCTGCCTCCTCGTAGCGGCCCGTGGTGTAGAGCAACCCTGCCTGGGCTTGGTACACGCCGATAGGGTCACTGCCCTGTTGGGCAAGCCAATCGGCGTAGCCTGTCGGATCCTGGCTGGGGTTCGGGCGGGTTTGCTCCCGAAGCGCAATCACCACGTCCCAGCACCGTAGCGCCAACGACGTGTTGCCCCGTCGTACCTGCGCGTGCCCCTCGTCAACCAATTGTCGGATGCCGTCCTCGTTCATGCACAACCCACGTTTGTAAGGGATAACAGCATAGCGGAACAGCATCAAGCCATCAACGGAGAGTTACTTTATGGTGGTAGTGTTCAGATAATCCAACGCGACAGCATGTTCCCACGCTTTCCCGCCTAGATTCGTTACATTCTCGAAACGACTGAACAGTGCAGTGTACATACAACGCGCCCTTATAACTCAATAACCTGTCCCTGTTCCGCCACACCGAGAAATTGCCGATCAATCAGTGCGCGATAGAAATCAATCTCGTCCCCATAGTGCATGAGGAACATCCGCTGACGTACCTGCAACGGGTATCGTGCGATCAATTCGCTCAAGGTAGCGTGTACAGGATTTTTTGCCTGTAAGCAGATATCGTGGAAAATAAAACCATGGGGGAAAAAAGCATCCAGTTCAGGAATCACCGTGCTGTCCGAGGTAAACAACACGCGATCGTTGATCACGAGGCCATAACTGGGTTTTCCGACGGTGTGCGGCGTAGGAAAGGTCTGAAACCGACACCCTCCTACCGTAAACGTATGGTGCTCGATCATGCGCACATCAAAAAAGTCTTCGAGCCGACTGGAACCACAACTGGTCTGACCCATAGAACCAGCCAAGCATTTCTCCCAGAGCGGGTGGTAGAGATCCTCTTCTAGGTACAAAACAGGGCGACGGTGGTACACATAGCGTGACTCAAAACCAAGACGTTCCAAACCATGGACATGATCCCCATGCACATGGGTAATAAAAACAGAATCCACCGACTGAAGGCTCAAACCCCGTTCGTGCAACGCAGGTTTGACACTGAAACCGCAATCAATGAGCAGGTTTCCAGCATTCGTGCGTACCCACGCACTGGTATTCCAGTACCGCAATGATTCTGCATTGCCAGTACCGAGTACGGTCAGGTCAGGCGCTGCCATCGGTATGCTAGGCCGAAAGGGGGGAAGAAATGGCTGTTTGTCCCTGTTGCATAAAAGATTGTTGGTACAAATAAAAATACTGGTGTGACAAAGCACTGTGGGTTGCATTCAGATCGGTTTGGATTTGGTCAAGGAAGGTATGCAACGCCATCGGCATGAGACCTTCTGTACGCATTTCCGCAATCCGACGAGAAGTACGTCGCACGCACTTCATGGGCACTGCATGGTCAGGCAATTCCGAAAGACACGCCTCAATCTCTCCTAAACAATGACCCACGGTACGCGGGAAATGAATGTCTTTCAGCAAGAAATTCACCACATCACGACCACGCACATGGACATCCACATGGCGCCGATACATCTGATAAGCAGACAAAGCCGTGAGCGTCGCCATCCACAAACGTTCTTGTGTCAATGCAGCAATCGCTTCATCGGCAGGCAACAAAACCGCTGCATTGGCATCTACAATCCGTGTAGTCATGTCTGCCCGTTCAAGGTTGCGCCCAAGTCGAATGAATTGATAGGCAATATCATGGCTCATCGACCCCATCACCAATCCAACAATGGATTGCCGTCTTTCGATGACCTGGTGTAGCACTTCGTAGCGTTGGCTACGCCCCCCCCCAATACTTTTGGCATGGCGCTGCACATACAAATACAGCCCATTGATCCGCTCCCAGAACTCCATTGGCAGCACGTCTCGAAAAGTACGTGCATTTTCACGGGCATATTGGATACACGAAAGAATCGCGCTTGGGTTTTCTTCTTCTTGCACCAAAAATCGTACGACACTGTTTTCGTCTGTTTTAGCGTGGTGTTTGAAGAACAGATGATCCAGTCCTGCTGTCTTGATCAAAATATCCCATCCAAACTTCGCACCCGTCGGTAGGTCTAACAACACCTGAGTGGTGCTGTTAATGAGACGCGCCGTATTGTCTGCCCGTTCTAGATACCGGGTCATCCAATAGAGTCCTTCTGCCACACGCGACAACATTAGCCCACCTCCGTATCGACAATCCAGGTATCCTTACTGCCACCGCCTTGCGACGAATTGACAATCAGAGACCCTTCACGCATGGCAACGCGGGTCAACCCCCCCGTTGTAGCATAGATCTTCTCGGACTGTAAAATAAAGGGGCGCAGGTCAAGATGGCGGGGCACCAGGTTTTGCTTGATAAAGGTTGGCGCGGTCGAAAGAGAAATAACGGGCTGTGCCATATAATTCCGTGGATTGGCACGGATCAAGGCAGCGAATTGTTCACGAACGCTTCTGGTCGCTTGCGGCCCAATCATCATACCGTACCCGCCGGATTCATTGGCCGGTTTGACGACCAACCGTTCAAGATTCTCTAAAACATATTTGCATTGGTCATCGTACATACAAAGATAACTCGGCACACTGGGGATAATCGCTTCCTCATCCAGATAATAGCGGATCATTTGTGGCACGAATACATAGACGATTTTGTCATCCGCCACCCCAGAACCAGGCGCATTGGCAATGCCAACATTGCCCTTTCTCCAGGCCCTCATGAGACCAGAAACCCCAAGCGTCGAATCAGAACGAAATACCTCTGGATCAATAAAATCATCATCAATCCGCCGATAGATCACGTCCACACGCTGTAGGCCAGAGATGGTCTTCATATAGACACAGTCGTCTTTTACCACCAGGTCAGAACCCTCTACTAGGTCTGCACCCATCTGGTGTGCAAGATAACAATGCTCAAAATAAGCAGAATTAAAGATACCCGGCGTCAGCACCACAATCACCGGACGATCCCCAGGACGGGGCGAAAGCGCCGCGAGGGTATCGTGGAGCATGATGGGATAATCATCCACAGGTAAAATACTGTTGGAATGAAATATCTCTGGAAATAACCGTTTCATCAATCGACGGTTTTCCAGCATGTACGACACACCCGAAGGCACACGCAGATTATCCTCTAAGACATAGAGGGTACCGTCTTTGTCACGCACCAAGTCGGTGCCACATACATGCGCCCACACCCCAAAACGGGGCACAATCCCACGACATTGCTCACGGAAATTCACAGAACTCGCGAGCACCTCCCTCGGAAATACCCGATCTTTGATGATCCGTTGATCGTTATAAAGATCATGAATGAACAAATTGAGGGCAGTGAGTCGCTGCTTGAGTCCCGCTTCAATGCGCACCCACTCCTTGCGATCGATAATGCGCGGGATAATATCGAACGGCCAAGCGCGATCGATATTGCCCGCTTCGCTGTAGACCGTGAAGGTAATGCCCATCGCAACGATTGCCGATTCAACCGCTTGGCGACGGGCATCTAACGCGCCTGCATCGATTTTGGCAAGAAAATCGAACAAGGGGCGGGTTGCGGGACGCGGGAAACCCTCGCCACCGATCAGCTCATCGTAGGCGTCTCGGAGGGGGTAATTGTCAACTAATGTGCTCATGAATTCCTCAAAGCACGTTTCATGCCAAATTGAACAGGATCATCGCGGCGGCGACCAGCCACAGGCTATCATACCCCAAAAACGCATCCTTGCCCTTCCTGTCGAGGAGGCTCCAGCCTGTGGATAAGTCTGTGGATAACCTGTGGATAACTCGCCCATCCCTGTGGATAAACCTGTGGATAAGTTCTTTGTGCCCCCCTCAGACCACCCCGCACGCAAAGTTATCCACAGGTTATCCACAGGTTATCCACAGGTTTATCCTTTCTAGAAAAGCTTCTATAACAACTGGTTAGACTACTTATCCACAGGTTTGTCCACCGCTTATTACATCTGTAAGTCTTTAAAGACTTAAAAAGATAAAAGATGAAAGGCGGTCAAAGAGGGAAAAACCGAAAAATCACGGAAAGAGTGTTATTTTCGCAGTGCCGCCGACAAGTGCGGTTGAATGGTTTGCAAAAGTGCGTTGAAAACCTTCGGATTGGCCCCGACAATGTTGCCGCTGACCAAAAAGTTGTCCCCGCCCGCAAAATCCCCAACCAAACCTCCGGCCTCTAGGACAAGTAAAGCACCCGCTGCCATGTCCCACTCGGCAAGGCCCATCTCCCAAAACCCATCCAAACGTCCAGCTGCTACATAGGCCAGATCCAACGCCGCAGAACCCGGACGCCGCATATCCGCAACGTGCGAGAACAGCGCACGGAAACAATTCAGGTACTCGTCCAGGTGGTGTTGGAGACGGAAGGGAAACCCCGTACCCAATAGGGCACCTTCTAGGCCACGAGCGGAGGAAACACGCAAACGACGATCATTGAGCTGTGCCCCATGGCCGCGACTGGCCGTGAACAACTCTTGACGCATAGGGTCGTAAACGACCCCCTGTTCCAATCGTCCCCAATGGCGCAGCGCGATGGAAACCGCAAAGTGCGGAAATCCGTGGAGAAAGTTGGTGGTTCCATCCAAAGGATCGATGACCCAGACAAACTCATCACTCCCCGATGCACCGCTTTCCTCCCCCAAGATGCCGTGGCTTGGGTAGGCATGACGCAAAATACGGATGATCTCGCGTTCAGCACGGCGATCCACCTCGGTCACAAAATCGTTGGTGCCTTTGTTTTCTACTTGTAACGTGTCCACTTTGTCCAGAGAGCGGACGATCAAACTGCCTGCGGCGCGGGCAGCACGTACTGCGATAGTGAGGCTAGGATGCATGACGACGAACCAAGGTTGCGAATACGCCAGGGTACACGACTGTCCGCTGCATAGGTAACCCAAGTTGCCACCTATCAGGCGACGAAGACCGCATAAGAAATATGATATTTCAGGCTGCGAATTGAAAGCTGTGAGCCAGGACAAACAGAAATGCTTTTAATTCAAAACCAGCACTGGTAACTGCATGAAT
>CAIJYR010000178.1 GCA_903824965.1 uncultured Thiotrichales bacterium | reverse complement strand
GGCGAGCCAGCGAAGTGGCGAGTCGTGGCGGACGCAGGGCGGCGCGGGCGCCGAAGGCACGGCATGTCGCCAATTTTTCGCTCCCGACGGCGACTGGGATGTCCCAGTCGGGTATCGCGAAAAATGGCGACTTCCCTGGCTGATTATCTGCTTGTGATTGGTGTTCGTGACGGTTGCTGCATTGGTGTGCTGGTGATCAGAAAGACAATCCCCAAACAGATAGTGATAATTCCGAATAGGGTAATGCCGAGCGGTGTGTTGTAAGTGAACGCCAACAAACTGCTGATCACAAGCGGCCCGATCATATGACCAGCACGTTCCAAGAATAGATAGACAGCAGCGACGGCTTTGCGACCTTGTCTGCGTGCCACGGGCGTTTTGCTGATATGCGTCATAATCGGCGCAGAGAGGAGGCCATTAGAGATGCCAGTGAAAACAATGCCAATGAACAGTAACCAACGCCCGCTGTCCGGAAAAAGATCAGCATTCATCCAATGGTTGATTTGTACTGCACATCCTGCGATCAGAGACAGACCGGGCAGTGAGGTGTCGGGGTAGTGCCATGTATCAATGCCCGTGGTACCCATCATCAACATGCCGACACCGCCTACCAACGCGCTGAGAAAAAGGGTCAATCGGCTGGTGCTCGGATGGCCATCGACCACCACGGAGGCATAGTGTGTCACAAGGATGGAAGCGATATAAAAAGCCATCAAAGCCAAACCAATGTCGGCGGAAGGAACACCACGTTCGGTCAGAATCAGCGGTACGGCGAACATCACCACCCCTGCGATACCAATCTTACCGATGATGCCTACCAGTCCAAGGGTACGCAGGAATTCCGGATCACGCATGGCACAGAACAGATCTGCAGAAGGCTTGGAGGGTACCTTGCTAATGATAGTCTGGCTATCAGGCCCCATTCCGGCAAGGCTGCAGATCCTTTCCACGCTGGGTACCAACCGCATGAGGTAAATCATACCCACTAGGTTGATTACCGAGGCGACCAGAAACAGCGATTGATAGTCCATATACGTATAAAGCAAGGCACCAATGGATGTACCAGAAATGAGCGCAGCATTTCTACCGTTCACCTTGACGGTGTTGCCAAGAGTGGCTTTGTCTTTCGGTGTGATGGTAATGGTGTAAGAGTTGAGGCCAATGAGAAACACACCCTGGCCAATACCAGAAAAGATGCGCCCTAGGGTGAGTAACCAGTAGCCCACCCCTGTGGCGATCAAAAGCAGTCCTACTAATTCGGCAATGAAACCAAAACCCATCATCTGTTTCAACCGACCACCGATCGCATAACGGCCAGCCGGTATCAGTATCGCAGCAAAAACGAAGTAGTAGACGGTGAAGGGGAGTGTGGCAGTCGCGTAGGTAGTTCCCGATGTTTCCGCAAGATCCTTCGTCAGGTGGGGCAGGAAGGACATGGGGAGTGCGCTTGTAAACACAATCAGAAAATAGGCCGCTTTCACAAGCTTTAACCCATCAAGCACCACCTCTTCGGTATAGATAAACGTCGATTGAGTGCAGTCATGGATTTGTCTGATCCGTGCCCCGCTTGCTTCCAGAAATACCCAGGACATGAGAGTACATGCGATCAACAATGCTATGAACTGCTTCGCTTGTCCTATGATAACAGCACGCACAACCTTTACAGGAATCGTGACTGACAAATAGAGATCTTTCTGATCAGGGTTCTGTAACTTCACGCTGTATTCGTAGCTATCAGCAGGAATATGGTAAAGTTGTCCAATGGCCTCGGTGCGCGTATGGAACAATACCTGATTGTCCTCCGTAATAAGGGCAAGTCCACTGATATCCGCATGGTGACTTTGATAATCTCGCAAAGACTCATTAATACCACTGATGTCCTGTAGATCAAGATGCAGTTCTATCACTGAGGAGATGCGCTGTGCCATAGAATCTGCCAATGCCGTAGCTTTGGCAAGTGCTCCTGTGTTGTAGATGTCAAACACAGAGAGCACGATCATGGCAACGATCACGATAAAACTGACGAAATACACACCGTTGAAGATCGATTTTTGCCTACGTGCGAGCGCAGGACGTGTATCGGACAGAAAACCAAACGAAAGAACAAACACTGTAAACACAACGAAGACGATCGTCGACCACAGCACGATCTGGCGGAATTCGTGGTCGATCACCCGATTGACGGCTTGTTTAGAAGTTTCTAGCGCAATCTGACCCATCTGCCCAAACTTCCCGTTTAATGCCATGACCACGCGGTACCGCATCTCCGACTGAAAGAAATGCACCGGTCTTTCCGAATGTGTATCCTCCACGAGGGGAGTAAATACCTGGGTGGTCGTTGCACTGTCCTTCGCAAACACAAGGACACCGTCTTGATCGACCACACGCAGTGCTTCTATATCTGCATCCGACTTGAACAAGGTTTGTGCATGGTTCTTAAAGCCACTGAATTGTCCGAGGGGGATGGCGGCTTGAAGATAGGGGTCTAGCGATGTTTTGATGGTTTCTGCTTGTGCCTCCATTTTGTCCAGGACAAAATGCGGATACTGTATATTCACTTCCCCATAGGAAATATAACACAACAATACAATAGTAAATAACTCAATCAATAGGATCGGCGCATGGAGAACAATAGCAGGCAATCGAATGCAGGCGTTCATTTTAGTCAGAGACCTTAATGCCAAAATCACGAGCCACCCTGCCAGAATAATCGTAGACAAAACTGGCGCTCTCGAAAAACCGGAATGGAATGCGCAGACCAATCCGACGGGCCACCGAGAAATTGATCGCAATGTCCGGCGGGGTCACAATGCCCACGTCGAATTGTCCTGGGGGCGTACCCTGTGTTAATATCTGAATCGCATAGAGTGATGCTTGCTGGGCATTGCTACGGCGATCAATACCAATCCCAAGTACCGCACTGTCGTTGCCTCCAACACATGCGTTCGGAATAGAAGCGACCACCGGAATCGTCTCGCTATACGCATTGACTGTCTTGATATTGGAAAAAACGGCCGTACTGCTGGTCATCCAGAAAAGCACATTGTTTAGGGTAGGGTCAAGAGTACGCAAGGTTTCTATGGCTTGCGGGATACGCTTCTGGAGTTCGTTCGCTGCATCATCAGGCCCGTTTACCGCAACATCCACGATACGAATCCCCTCGGCATCCAAGGCACTGCGCGTTGGCAGCACTTCAGTGGCCATCACCTGTTTATGGTTACGATCGTACATCAAGCCAACCGCACGTAAAGCGGGACGTAGCGTTTTTAGATAACTCAGGTAGATCGGCAAAGGGATATTCAGCGAGGTGTATGCGATATTCCGGTCATGGCCCCCTGCATAGTCTTGGATCTGTCCGAGCAACACCGGATCTTTGTTAATGGACGTCACTACGGGGATTTTACCGTGCTGATAACGCTTCGAGAGATACTCCGCTGATTCTGACCCAATGGACAGCAGAAGGTTCATGGTATGATCTTCTGCGTAGTTCAGCAAGGCATTGCCCAGTGCCTCACGATCGTCTATGTTAGCCACCGTAAATACCGTGGGGATGCCACGTTGCTGGAAAACCTCCAAAAAGGTGTTTAACGCCAGAGCATAGCTACTCGATTCTTTGGAAATAAACACCAAGACTTGGTAGCGTGGATCGCCCTCTTTGGGATGGATCCGGAGCCAATGGGGATCCTGCGGATGTGGGTCGATCCACCAATGATCCTTCACGGTTTTCGGAAAATCGATCCACGCGAGATCAGGGAAGGGCGCAACAGACGGCACACTCGGTTTTGGTGTCAATACGGACGTAGGATGTCCTCCCTTGGCCAACGCCATCCCACACAAGGGGAGACAACACAAAAAGATCAGAACCCGCAAACGGCACATGCTGGATCACTCCAAGGGGGAGGTTATTCAAGCGACCAGTTGCCAATGTCCGAATTGACACCCTCACCGCCCGGCTGACCATCGGCCCCCCATGACCAAATATCAATCGCGCCATGAACCCCTGGATTCAAGTATTGGTAGGGATGCCCCCAGGGATCGTTGGGCAAACGCTCCAGATAGCCACCCTCTTTCCATTGGTGTATCCCTCCCCCAGAAGGGCGTTGCACCAAGGCTTCCAATCCCTGATCCGTCGTCGGATAGATGTAATTGTCGAGGCGGTACAGTTTGAGGGCGCTTTCAATGGATCGAATGTCCTGTTTGACCTTGCTGACACGGGCTTGATCGGGACGATCAATCACCGTGGGTACAATGATGGCTGCCAGGATACCCAGGATAACCACCACCACCATGACCTCAATGAGGGTGAAACCCTTCTGAAAGAGCTGCAAACGGGCTGAGAAACGTTCATTCGTCATGGCAATTATTTTACCAGTTGGTTGAGTTCAAAAATCGGCAGCAGAATCGCGAGGACAATCACCAAGACAACACTGCCCATGGTAAGAATGAGCAAAGGCTCAAACAAGCCGAGCAGGGTCGCCAAATAAGTGTCCATTTCGCGCTCTTGGGTGACAGCAGCACGCTCCAACATGGCCTCTAGGCGTCCGCTGGCTTCCCCAGAAGCGATGAGGTGAATGGTCATGGGGGGAAAGTAACCGTCTATAGCCATGGCCTGGTGCAGAGCTGCCCCCTCTCGGACACGTCGAGCTGCCTCCTCGACGGATTTTCGCATCGCAAGGTTCGATAAGACCGATCCCGCAATGCGCAAGGCCTCCAAGACCGGCACATTGCTCGCGGCAAGGATACTCAGCGTACGCGAAAACCGAGAGGTATTCATCCCACGCTCCATCCGTCCCAGCAAAGGCATGTGCAACAGGAAACGATGAAACGCCATCCGTGGCCCCGCTTGGCGCAACGTCAAGCGTACCACAAACCCAAGGATCCCCACGCTACCGAGCAGGATCATCCACCATTCCTGCAGAAAAGTGCTAAGCGCAATCAGCGCACGGGTGAGCCACGGCAATGCTTGGCCCGTCCCTTGAAAAACCTGCACCACCTGGGGCACAACGTAGACCAACAAGGCCCCCACCACCAATAAGGCCACCACGGTGACGAGCGCAGGATAGAGCAACGCGAGCCAGGTACGCTGTCCCACTGCCTGGCGTGCTTCTGTGAAATCGGCCAGGCGTTCCAGTACCACCTCCAAATGCCCTGACTGTTCACCGGCCCCCACGGTGGCCCGGTACAACTCTGGAAAGGCGTTGGGAAAATCCATGAGTGCAGCCGCAAGGGAGTGCCCTTCCATGATGCGGGCGCGTATGCCTAGTAGCATGCTTTGAATGCGTGGTTTTTCGGTTTGACGAGCTACGGTGCCGAGTGACTCTTCGACTGGCAGTCCCGATCCGACCAACGTTGCGAGTTGGCGGGTGATAAGGGCCAGATCTCCGGCGGAGAGTCCACGTCGTATCCGCCTGTGGCCTGGAGTGCTGGTTTCCCCGCGTCGTATCTCTTCTATGGTCATGGGGGTCAGTTTCTGTTCACGCAAGCGTATGCGCACCGCACGCGCAGTATCTCCCTCCAGCACGCCTTTGCGAGGACGACCCCGCTGGTCGATGGCCGTGTATTCAAAGGCACTCATGCGCCCAATCCCAATTTAGCCCTGTGTCCATGCACGCCCCAGATCCTGCAAGGGTGCAATCAACAACAGAGAGAACACTTGCAAGACAAGGATGACCACAAGTGGCGAAAAATCCAATCCAGGGAGGGTTGGTAAACGCCGACGCACAGGAGAGAGGATAGGATAATTCAAGCGGGACACAATGCGCTCTAGCGGATTCTGTCCGGGATTTATCCAACTCAACAATGCTTCAATGATTACCGAGAACAAAAACACGTTGACCGTGAGTGCCAACAACTCCGCAAGGGACCATAAAAACATGCCAGGGAGGTGGTGGGGCGCTCCCTTGAGGATGCAGATCAAGTTCAGTTCCAAGAACTGCAACAGAAAGAGCAGGATCGCAGATGACCAATCAAAACCAGCGTAGCCAGGAATCAACCGCCGCAGAGGGATGAGCAAGGGATTGGTCACTTTCACCAGAGTGATGGAGATCGGGTTATAGAAATCGGCCCGTACCCAACCCAGCAACAAACGCAACAACACCGCCACGATATACAACCCAAACAGGGTGTTCACCAGGAACTCTACCGCATTGGCGAGGTACGCCCACATCGCTCAATCCTCCCCCAGGATAGAGGCGAGTTCCTCTGAGCGTGTCCGTGCGGCATCTACTGCGGCTGCGAAGAGTTCTAAGAGACCGCCTCGTTCGAGTACGGTCACGGCCTCTTCGGTCGTGCCCCCGCGAGAGGTCACACGGGCACGCAGCATGGACAATTCTTCGTCGCTCTCCAGGGCCATCTTTGAGGCCCCCAAAGCGGTCTGAAGGGTCAGAAGGCGGGCGAGTGTTTCCGGCAAGCCCTGTGCAACGGCTGCGCGTTCTAACGCCTCCATCACCAAGAAAAAATAGGCGGGGCCACTGCCAGAGAGCGCCGTTACACTGTCCATCATCGATTCTTCTTCTACCCAGAGTGCCAAACCCACCGCACGCATAATAGACTCGGCCTGGCTACGCTGGTTTTGCCCGACACCAGGACGGGCATACAGGGCTGTTGCACCGGTTTGTACCAAGGCGGGGGTATTTGGCATGGTCCGCACCACGGCAACCCCTCCCCCTAACCAACGGTCAAGATCATCGCTACGTACCCCCGCGACAATCGACACCACAAGTGGTCGACGCTCCTGCACCACAGAGGCAAGTTCCAGGGCTACCTCTCTGATGATCTGGGGTTTTACGGCCAACACCAAAATATCGGCCAAACGAGCTGCTTCTGTGTTTGAGGATGTGGCACGCACACCAAAACGTGCCTGTACCGCTTGGCGTTGATCCTCGCCTGGGTCGGCGACCCAGAGACGTGTTTTGTCGAGGCCATCGGCAAGAAGCCCCCCCAAGAGACTGCGTGCCATGTTGCCGCCGCCAATGAAAACGATGGTCGATTGCGTCATCAAAATGTCCTCCTTATGGGGGAACAGTCTACCTGAAACTGAGCACGCTGATCACGGTACCTCCGGACTGTTGATCAAGAAACGCATCAAGAGGCTTGATCTCAGAAGAGAGGGATGTAACCATCCCCGAGTGGATTGCGACCCGTGGGAGCCGAAGCTGTTCTGCTCGCCTGAGGCGCGTCGGTACCTGTTTGTGCCTTATTTTGTGCCTTATTTTGTGCCTTTTTGTAAGCGGGAGGGAGACGAAACGGTGTCCTGCCCTCATTGCCCTCGACATGGCGCGGCTTGTGCAAGCGGAGACATTGGTGAGAACCATGCAAAAAAAAGTGGCAGAGTCACAGATCGAACAGCGCCTTCATAGCTTAGAGGCACATTTACAGCAAGAAAACCCAGTTCTGCTTGAGGTGGTCAAAAGTTTTCGGACATTAGACGGCATTGCCCGCAGCATGGGTTTCATGCACCACGAGGAGTCTTATGCGAGCCATGTTCCGTGGTGGCCCATTGTATCTGTGCTAGGTACCTATTCCTCCGGCAAGTCCACCTTTATTAACGACCATCTGGGGTATCGGTTGCAATCGACGGGCAACCAGGCGGTGGACGACAAGTTCACGGTCATTTCCTACAGTGCCGAAGACACCGTGCGTGTCCTGCCGGGATTGGCGCTGGATGCCGATCTGCGTTTTCCCTTCTACAAAATGAGTCGTGAAATTGAATCGGTGGTCACGGGGGAAGGTCGTCGTATCGATGCCTATCTTCAGCTCAAGACGTGTCCCTCGCGCCAGGTGCGGGGTTTGATTCTGATTGATTCTCCTGGTTTTGACGCCGATGAACAGCGCACGGCAGTTCTGCGTATTACCAAACATATTATTGGTCTGTCCGATCTGGTCTTGGTATTTTTTGATGCCCGCCACCCAGAAATGGGCACCATGCAAGATACCTTGCGCCACCTCGTACAAGAGACCATTCACCGTGATGATTCCAATAAGTTTATTTATATCCTGAATCAGATCGACACCACGGCCCGAGAAGACAACGCAGAAGATGTGGTCGCGTCTTGGCAACGCGCCCTTTCCTCGAAGGGTTTGACGGCGGGACGTTTTTATCGCACCTACAGCCGCACCACGTCGATTCCCATTGAAAATCCCAACGTGCGGGCGCGTTATGAGGCAAAACGGGACGTAGAATTGGCCGAAATCGAGCGTCGTATTCAACAGGTCAGTGTGGAGCGATCCTACCGCATTGTGGGTGCTTTGGAGCGTTCGGTCATTGATATAGAAGAAAAAATCGTGCCTCAGTTGCAGAACATGATTCGGATTTGGCGCAATACGGTTCTTGCACTAGAAGGAAGTTTATTCTTGATCTTGGCGTTGGCGGCGATCTTTGCTGGCGTTACGCTGGCCCAACTGAATACGATGCTGGACTCCCTGATACCGATGCCTCCGTTGTTGTTAGGCGCGGGTGCTGTTTTTGTGCTGGTTTTGTGGGGATGGGTGCATTTCCGTATCCGGCGTTTTGCAGCATTGTGGGTGGGGCAGCGTGCTCGCAGAAGGCTCCAAAAAGACGAGTTTGTTGAAAATTACCTCGCAGCCTTTGCCAAAAATACTCGGTTCTTCCGCAGTATTTTCTTGCTTGGCCCTGTGGGTTGGAACTCGCGTACACACGCGCAACTCAAACAGCTCCTCGCCAATGCGGGTGGTTATGTACAAAAGTTGAACGATACCTTTACCAATCCGTCTGGCAATGACGGAGAAGAGAGACGGAGAAAAAACGACGCATCCAGTACGATCGAATGACGTGTGAAAGCACCCGGTCCCTCGTTCCTGTCTGCAAGTCAGCCAAGTGCAAACCGGCAGGGAGGAGGGATTTTCTTGGCCAGTGATCCTCGGAATGGTTTCGCGATGCGTGAATTGTGTACTGATTTTCACCAGGCACCTGAAGGACGGGAGCATGGGAGCGAGTTATTGCAATTATCTGAGAAAAGAGGATTGGATCAATCGCCTACTGACAAGCCTCTTTTTTCCCGCGCTGCGCCTTTTCTACGGCGTGGGTTGGCGTTGATGTTGGTGTTGTTTCTGACGGGTTGGCTCCTGAGAAAATTCGGCCCGGATACCTGGCTGGACACCCAGTGGATTGACACCTGGGTACGTGGCAACGGTGTGACAGGGGTTGCGTTGTTTGTGTTTGTAGGCACTGTTTTTACTGCCCTGGGTCTTCCCCGTCAGATCTTCAGTTTTCTTGCTGGCTATGCGTTTGGTTTTATGGTTGGGACGGAATTCGCATTGGTTGCGACCCTGTTGGGTGCTGCCATTGCCTTTCACAGTGCTCGGTTGGTTGGGCGTGCCTTTTTGATCCAACATTTTCCAAGACACATCAAAAAGATCGACGATTTGATGACCGATCGGACGATGAGCATGACGTTGCTGTTGCGTCTATCCCCCGTGAGCAACAATTTGGCCACCAATGTGGCGGGCGGTGTTTCTGAGGTACGAGTTCTTCCGTTCTTTGCTGCCTCAGCCCTTGGCTATCTTCCCCAGACGTTGGTTTTTACCCTGTTGGGATCAGGTTTCCATTTGGATCCTCGCCTGCGAACTGGACTCAGCATTGCGCTTTTTGTGATTTCCACGCTACTCGGCACATGGCTCTGGTACTACCATCGCCGTGGTGTAGCGAGGCGTGGAAAAGACAACGAAAGAACAGACTAAACCTCCCCATGGTGCTACGCCCTGGGGTTTCAAGGATGAATTTGTTGAAACAATCGAGAGCCTGGCAATCTACTCGGGGTATAAACGATAAGAAAGCACGCGGTGCTACATGTAACAGTCTATTGAAAGAGTGCGGACTCACACCCGCCTTGATGATCACGTATGCTCGTAAGAGAAAGAATGAGGCAACATGGCATGATCGTCTTGGTTCTAACGTGGCTCAGCGTATTGCAGAACATGCTTTCTCGGTGGTGCCACAACATGTATTTGGTAAACGCGGTCGCCCCAGTGTCAAAGGTGCACAACGTCCGTTGCATTCGTTGGAGGCGACCACCAATAAGGCCAATATTCTCTGGAAGAGAGACATAGGCTGCGTGACAATCGGCACCCTTATGCTGCCAGCGATGTTGCCATCCGAGGAGCAAGACCCGTATCTTATCGAAGGGTTGCATCATCGCACGAAATATTGCCGCGTGTTGTGGAGGAACGTACAAGGGTCTCGGCGCTGGTTCGTACCGCTTATGCAGGAAGGTATTCAGCCGAACCATCATCACCGCACAAAGGATGCCGTAGTGGGTCTGGATGTTGGCCCTAGCACCCTTGCCGTTGTGGGTGAACATTCGGCATCGTTGGTGACATGTTGTGAAACCGTCATCCAGCCCTGGAAAGAAACGCCCCGCTTACAACGCGCTATGGATCGCTCGGAACGTGTCACGAACCCTTATTATTTTAACGAGAATGGAACCTGGAAGAGGGGACAGAGATTCACACCATCGAAACGGTACCCAAAGATTCGCATTGAATATGCAGAAGTGGAACACAAACTGGCAGCAGAGCGCAAACGTTCGCATGGTGAGCTTGCCAACCAGATTATTGATCTCGGCAATAGTATCCAGACAGAGAAATTATCGTATATTTCATTTCATAAAAACCATGGAAAAAGCATAAAAGCAAGATCGTCTGGCAGGGAAGTCGCCATTTTTCGCGATACCCGACTGGGACATCCCAGTCGCCGTCGGGAGCGAAAAATTGGCGACATGCCGTGCC
>CAIJYR010000177.1 GCA_903824965.1 uncultured Thiotrichales bacterium | reverse complement strand
GGCGAGCCAGCGAAGTGGCGAGTCGTGGCGGACGCAGGGCGGCGCGGGCGCCGAAGGCACGGCATGTCGCCAATTTTTCGCTCCCGACGGCGACTGGGATGTCCCAGTCGGGTATCGCGAAAAATGGCGACTTCCCTGGCTTTCGCTGGTCAAGGTCTCCTCGCCCAGAACAAGAAGGTCGTTCAGGGTAGGGAGTAGGTCTTGAACTGCCTCGATCGTCATTCCCTTCACCGTCAGTGCCTGGGAGTGGAGAAGCATCCCAGGGTGACTCGCTTTCGCTTCACTTCTTGTCAGCTGCCTTGCGGCGGGCTGGTTGAATCTCAAACCGTTCAGCCAGCGGAAGGGACTCCGCTAGGTCGAACGGTGACAGGCAGCGACTCAACAGTTATGGATTGAAAGAATGGTGAACCATTTGACGACGTAGGAAGGCAATTTGGGTCTGTAACGGCAATCCTTTTGGACAGACATCCTGACAGCCCAAAAAGGTCATGCACCCGAACACACCGCCCGCATCGCCCACCACGTCATAATACTCCGCATCGCTGCGTACATCGCGTGGGTCGAGGCGCAGACGCGCCATCTTCAGGAGACCCACCGCGCCCACAAAGTCTTTGTGCATCATGGCAGTGCCACAGGCTGCAATACAACAACCGCATTCAATGCAACGATCTAGCTCATAGATCTGTTCTGCCAATTCGGGTTCCATGGGGGTTTCTTGTGCATCCAGGCTCGGTTCTTCGGCAAGGTGTACCCATGCCTCTAGGCGTTCCGTCAGGCCACGCATCCACTGGCCTGTATCAACGGAGAGATCCGCCATCAGTTCAAACCAAGGGAGCGGAAACAGCGTGATCGTTTCTGGCAGATCGGCAGTGAGGGTACGACATGCCAAACCGGGCCGACCGTTGATGACCATCCCACAGCTCCCACACACGCCCGCCCGACAAACACAGTCGAAGTTGAGCGCGGGGTCTTGTTCTTCGCGGATGCGTGTCAGTGCTAGGAACAAAGTCATGCCGGGTGTTTCGTCTAGCGGAAAGGTATCGATACGCGGTTGGTTTTCCGGCACGCAGGGAACATGGCGAAAGATACGCAGGGTCAAACGCCGTCCTGCACGCGCTTCTTTGCGGTGTACTCCTTTCATGTACAAACCCTCATTGACAGCCCCCGTTTGTAGAAGACACTCGGCGTAGCATAGCGGAACAGCCTGTACGAGAGCAATTCGCCTCTCCTGATCAGTTATTTAGAAAGTTCCTTCCGTACACTCTCATGCAGATCCTCCAGTGCAAGTCGTCCGCCTGATACCGCAGTTTTCAATAACGCTTTGAGTGCGCTTTTCGTGTACCTGTTCTCCTTATTCTCTCTGATATGCTCTGCTATTTCTCTTCCGACGACGCCGAGGGTGCTGCACGTCAAGTCATGAATATCGACATGGAGCTTTCTTAGTTCTTTTATAGGGGTAGAACCTTCCGTTTCCACCAACGCGATCGATTTGTTTTCAAGCGATGCTCGATCAAGACATACAATGTCTATTGTCTCCAGGTGTTGCTGCCCTGCGACAATCGCCAGAATGGCTTCTGGCAACTCTTCCTCGTTAGCGATTTGCCAGGTTGACAGTGTGTTCCTTGTGGTTTTCATGCAATTGGTGATTGAATCTGCTTGAACATCTTCGAGACGAATCGTGCTGCTGTCTTCCCATTTGGATCTGGTTATTTTCCTAACCAGGAGTGGCATGGTCGGCAAGCTCCTTTTCAAGGTCTTCGATAACCTGTTGGAGGTAGTTCTGCAACCATCCTGTGTACGAAGGGTAGGTGGCGGCGATTTTTAGTATTTGTAGTGATTCACGATTGCCCCAATTCTCAAGCGCTCTGATTCCGCATTCGACCACTTCGGCATCCGTGTGTGCGGCCAAGGCAGCTTGCACCATCACAATACCGTGCACAGCGATATCCGTATAGTCAATATGGGCCATAGCTTGCAACAATCCAGTCCGAATCCTGCGATCAGTATAATGAGCCCAGAAAATCTTATGAAGACATTCTCCCGTAGCTTTATGATAGATACGGAAGAGGTTTGCTATAAACCGATCGGCGGGTGAGGTAAAGCCATACTCGAAATGCTGGGTAGCAAAAATAGTCAGCAGTTCTTCTACCTCGGCTGGAGAGGGGAAAACAGGACGCACTGCAGCTACTGGTTCTGGAGCTTGGGTAGGCGCTTTGCTAGCGTGAGAATCAGGAAATGAGTATATCTTCGCCGTTTTTTCCATAAACCCTCTCATTCAACTGATTTGCCAGTGGCGGCTTGCTGCATGTCCCGCGCCTCACGGTAAAACGGTTCGGCTTCTGCGGGGCGACCATCCCTTTCGATCAAGTCAGCAAGATCGTTGAGATTTTGGACAACGTCCTCCGAGTGACCAGCGACAAGCTGCTTCATCCGACTGACTGCGAGCACCTCCCGACGCAGTGGCTCGGCGTCCCTATAGCGCCCAGTGGCTTCGAGCAACAGCGCGAGATTGCGAAGGCTGTTGACGATATCGGGGTGGCCAACAGGCAATGCCTGTTGCCGCATGGAGAGCGCCTCGCGGTAGAGCGGCTCTGCCTCCTCGTAGCGGCCCGTGGCTTTGAGCAACGCAGCCAGGTTATTGAGGCTTGTAGCGATATCAGGGTGGCCGACAGGCAATGCCTGTTGGCACATTGCGAGCGCCTCACGGCAGAGCGGCTCTGCCTCCTCGTAGCGGCCCGTGGTGTAGAGCAACCCTGCCAGGTTATTGAGGCTTGTAGCGATATCAGGGTGGCCGACAGGCAATGCCTGTTGGCACATTGCGAGCGCCTCACGGC
>CAIJYR010000176.1 GCA_903824965.1 uncultured Thiotrichales bacterium | reverse complement strand
TTTCTCGGAGACATTGATCAATGACGTCCTGTGCCGGTCTCCCGCAACGATAGGCTGTGAACCCCGTCAGGTCCGGAAGGAAGCAGCGGTAGCAGCGGATACGTGTGCCGGGTCATGTCTGACACAGGGCGTCGCCTTTTTAGCTCCCCACCGATTAGCAAGCCTTTTGTTCGAGCGTTCGGAGACCGATGGCGTACAAGGTTCTAGCGCTGAAGTGGCGTCCGCGTGCCTTCTCAGAAATGGTGGGACAAGAGAACGTCCTGCGTGCCCTTACCCATGCCTTGGACTCCGGAAGGATCCACCATGCGTTCCTCTTCACGGGCACTCGTGGCGTTGGCAAAACTACCGTTGCGCGGATTCTTGCGAAATCGCTGAATTGTGAACAAGGCATTACCGCACGGCCTTGTTGTGTTTGTGCGGCCTGCAAAGAGATCGAAGAAGGGCGTTTTGTGGATCTCATTGAGGTGGATGCCGCTTCCCGTACCAAGGTCGAAGAGACACGGGAGTTGCTGGAGAACGTGCAATATACGCCGACCTTTGGTCGCTACAAAGTGTACCTCATTGATGAGGTTCACATGTTTTCCAAAAGCAGCTTCAATGCCATCCTGAAGACCTTGGAGGAACCGCCGCCCCACGTCAAGTTTCTGCTTGCGACCACCGATCCGCAGAAATTGCCAGTTACCATTTTGTCTCGGTGTCTGCAGTTCAACCTGCGTAGTTTGCCGCTGCCGATCATCCGCGATCGCATGGTCTACATCCTAGAAGCAGAAGGTATCCCGTTTGAAGACACGGCTCTGCGTGAGTTGGCGCGTGGTGCCGATGGCAGTATGCGTGATGGCTTGAGTCTTTTAGACCAAGCGATTGCGTATGGGGGAGGCAAGGTGATGACAGAGGATGTCTACGCCATGCTGGGGACGCTGTCCTGGGACGTGGTGTATGCGCTCCTAGAAGGTCTTGCTGCGGGGGATGCGTCGGTTTTGATGACGACTGTGGGCACCCTTGCCGAGCGTACCCCAGACTGGAACGCTTTGCTGGGGGACATGGTGGGTTTGTTGCAGCGGATTGCCTTAGCACAATTTGTACCGGAAGCGGTGGACGACCATGTGGGGGATCGAGAACGCATCCTAGCACTTGCCAAACGGATGACTGTGGAAGAGGTGCAACTTCATTATCAGATAGCCCTTTTGGGGCGCCGTGATCTTGCACTCGCGCCTGATCCACGCAGTGGCTTTGAGATGGTGCTGTTACGAATGCTTGCCTTCCGACCGCTGACAGAAGAAGGGGCAGAGGTGCGTGCGGGGACAAGATCGGCAGCGCCCCCCCATGCGCCCTCTGCGTCTTCGCAGGCAGCACCTGTACCTGCTGCGCCAATGTCCGTTGTTGAGCCAAAGAGGGCAGATCCGCCTACGCCTATGGCAGTCCCCGCTGCCCCTGTATCGCTCTCTGAGGTACACTGGCCAACTTTGGTGGCACGCTTGGGTCTTGGGGGGTTTAATCATCAACTGGCGATGCATTGTTCGTTGCAGCGCGTAGAGGAGAATACACTCCATTTAACGTTGGAGAAAATCCACCGTTCTCTCTTGAACAAGACCCGTGAGCAGTACATAGAAGCGGCCGTACAGCAAGAGTTTGGGTCGAATGTACGTGTGGCCATTCTTGTAATGGGGGACGTCGCCACTGCTACTGCCTCTGCGACTGCGGTTACGCCTGCGCAGATCCAGGAAATCCGAGAACAGGAACGAATGGCGGCTGCTCAGCGTTCCATTGCGCGTGACCCATGCGTGCAAGCGTTGCAACAAACCTTTGAGGCCACGTTGGTGGATGGCTCGATTCGTCCCCACGACGGATGATCAGATTCCGTGCTATGGTTTGTTTCACCACCCTATTTATCCTACTTAGAGGAGGAATACAGCCGTGAAAGGGCCACTTGCGAATATCATGAAACAAGCCCAGCAGATGCAAAGCAATATGCAGAAAGTACAGGAGGAAGTGGGAGCCACGGAGGTCAATGGTCAGGCGGGGGGCGGGATGGTGGTGGTGGTCATGACGGGGCGTCATGAGGTACGCCGTGTTCAGATTGAACCCGATCTGCTCAAGGAGGACAAAGAGATGTTAGAAGATCTCATTGCTGCGGCGGTCAATGATGCAAACCGCAAGGCAGAGCAACTGATGTCTGATCGTTTGTCTGCCCTCACATCGGGCATGGGTTTGCCTCCTGGTTTTAAGATGCCGTTCTAGTATCCTCGGTGTAGGCTATGCGTGATCAACGATCGACGGTACTCGACTATCTACTGACGCTGCCGCAATATATTTTGCCGCAGCATTGGTTATCGGGTGTGGTACACAAGGCCGTGCGGTTGCGGTGGGCACCTGCCAAGAATTTCATGGTGAGATCGTTTGTTCGACATTATCAAGTAGAAATGGACGATGTAGTCTGTGCGGATCTGGCAGCCTATCCAGATTTTAACAGTTTCTTTACGCGGTCACTGCGTTCAGACGCTCGCCCGATTTCCAAAGAACCTGATGCAGTGATTTCTCCTGTGGATGCACTGGTGAGCACTGCGGGTACAGTGTCTGAACAGACGATGTTCCAGGCAAAGGGGCATGGATATCCTTTAGAGGCATTGCTTGGAGGAGAATCGGATTGTGTGATGCGTTTCTTGGGTGGATCTTTTGTTACGCTCTATCTGTCTCCAAGGGATTATCATCGCATTCATATGCCGATTGCTGGACGTTTACGAGAGATGATCTATGTTCCGGGACGATTGTTTTCTGTCAATGAACGTGCGACCCGTGTAGTCCCTGGGCTTTTTGCACGCAATGAGCGTGTGGTTGCTATTTTTGATACGGTAGTGGGGCCGATGGCCATTATTCTGGTGGGTGCGCTGTTCGTGGGGAGTATCGAAACGGTGTGGGCTGGTGAAGTGAACAACCCTACGGGTGATCACCAAAAGGTCTGGAAATATCCTGAAGTGGGGAATGAGTCCATCACTTTGAGTAAGGGAGTGGAGATGGGCCGTTTCAATATGGGATCTACGGTTATTCTTTTGTTTGGATCGGGTGCGGTTTCGTGGGAGAATGTGATTATGCCTGGGTGCTCTTTGCGAATGGGTGAACGGTTAGGAACCCAGGGGAGATTACCGCATTACGCTGGATGAGATGTTTTGCTTTTGCAATAAACCCCTTCCCCGTGATCGGGGGAGGGGCTGGGGGAGAGGGTTGATATTTTGAAGTTGATTGTTCTGTTATTTCTTTTCTTATTACTTATTATTTTCTATTAATATCTTTTAGTTTTAATTAATAATTAATGTTTTTCTTTAAAAGAACAAAGTCAATACATCGATCAAGAAAAATCAAAACCAGCATCCGCCTCTCCCCCAACCCCCTCTCCTCCAGAGAGGGGGCATGCTAAAGAATTGATACAGCCGAGGAGTCGTAATGGGTCTTGCCAAGCGTGTCATTCCTTGTCTCGACGTAGACAAGGGTCGTGTAGTCAAAGGTGTCCGATTCGTTGCTATTCGTGATGCAGGCGATCCCGTAGAAGCCGCTCGTCGTTATGACGAAGAGGGTGCAGATGAACTAACCTTTCTCGACATCACTGCAAGCAGCGACGGACGTAGTACCATGATTCAAGTGGTAGAGGCAGTCGCCAGTCAGGTTTTTATTCCGCTGACGGTGGGGGGTGGCATTCGTACCCTAGAAGACATTCGTTGTTTGCTCCATGCAGGGGCAGACAAGATTACCATCAATACCGCAGCAGTGTTCAATCCTGATTTTGTACGTGCTGCTGCGGAACGGTTCGGATCTCAATGTATTGTTATTGCGATTGATGCAAAACAAGTTTCTCAAGAACCGAATCGCTGGGAGATTTTCACCCATGGCGGGCGGCGCTCCACAGGTCTGAACGCGGTAGAATGGGCACAGCGCATGGCGGCTGCGGGCGCAGGTGAGGTGCTCCTGACCAGCATGGATCGGGATGGAACGCGCAATGGTTTTGATCTGGCATTGACGCGTACAATTGCAGATGCAGTGGAAGTGCCTGTGATTGCCTCCGGTGGTGTGGGTTGTTTGGATCATTTGGTTGCGGGTGTTGTAGAGGGGCACGCAGATGCTGTACTCGCTGCCAGCATTTTTCATTTTGGCGAATACACCATTTCCGATGCTAAACGGGCAATGGCCGCACAAGGTATCGAGGTACGATTGCCCAAGATGGGCAAGAGGTCAGATCAATGAATAGTGCTCTTTGTGTTGTTCCTACCTTGCTGCAAGAATGATCATTCGCGCAGCAACTTCGGCAGATATTGAAGCTCTGGTTGGTATCGAAGATCGCTCTTTCGATCCAACGGATCGCCTTTCTCGGCGGAGTTTCCGTTATCTGCTGACTAAAGCCCATGGTACTTTGTTGGTTGCAGAAGACGAAGGAAAGATCTTTGGGTATGCAGCCGTTTTGTTGAACGCAGGTACAGCATTGGCGCGTCTTTATTCTTTTGCGGTAGATGCGCACTGCCGTCGTCATGGCGTAGGCAATGCACTCTTGGCCGCTGCCGAGCACTTTGCGGAAGAATCCGATGGGGTGTGTCTACGTACAGAAGTGCGAAAAGACAATGAACCCGCTGTGCGTTTCTTGAAACAGCGCGGCTATCGTCGGTTCGGTGTATTGCTGGCGCACTACGATGATGACATGGACGCCTTGCGTTATGAAAAAACAGTCGTCTCTCCCCACGGAGAAAGCATACGGGTACCGTATTATCAGCAGACCATGGACTTTACCTGTGGGCCAGCGGCGCTCATGATGGCAATGCAGGCATTGGATCCTGTTCTGACACTGGATCGTAAATTAGAAACCCGGTTGTGGCGCGAATCGACCACAATTTTTATGACGTCTGGTCATGGGGGTTGTGGGCCGTATGGGATGGCATTGTCGGCTTACCACAGAGATTTCGATGTGGAAGTGTATGTGAATACAGCGACCGCTTTGTTTATTGATTCTGTACGCAACCCCGAGAAGAAAGAAGTGATGCGTTTGGTAGAAGAAGACTTTCTGGAAGAGATTCGAACCTCTTCCATTCTTGTGCATGATACTGGGTTGTGTCTAGGAGAATTAGAAGATCGTTTTCGGAGTGGGTGGATACCGGTTGTCCTGATCAGTTCGTATCGTATCTATCAGGAGAAGTTTCCCCATTGGTTGGTGGTCACTGGTTTTGATGACAGATACATTTACGTTCATGATCCGCTGATAGAGCCTGAACGTGGCATTACTTTTGTAGATCGTGTCAACATGCCCATTCTAAAGAGAGAATTTGAACACATGACTCGTTATGGTAAAGTTGGTCAGAAGGCTGCCCTGGTGTTGAGAAAGAGGTCAACGACCTCTGGTGTTCTTCCTTCGAGAACTGTGTCCTAAGATGCCTGCACATATTATTATAGTTGAGAATCCAAAAGATTGGCGTCAAGCTTTTCCTGGCAATATCGTGATCTCTGCCAAGGATTATATTGCCCAGCACGACTATTTGAAATTAAAGAACCTGAAGGTGATCAACCTTTGTCGAAGCTATCGATATCTCTCGGTTGGCTATTATGTCTCGTTGCTTGCCGAGGCACGTTTGCACAAAGTAATTCCCTCTGTACGTACCATTCTGGATCTTTCCAATCGCTCGATCTATGGATTGGGAATCGGTGATCTGGATGAGCCGGTACAAAAATCCTTTGCCAAGCGGGAAGGAACGCAGGGTACCGATCGTTTTGAGTTAGACATCTACTTTGGGACTGTAGACAATGTAGTTCTTCAGGACTTGGCCCAAGAAATCTTTGAGGTCTTTCCGTGTCCATTGCTCAGAGTGGAATTCCGCCTTCAATGCAAGTGGCACATCTCTAAGATATCTTCTGTCCATTTGCACACGCTGGAGCGTTCAGAGGAACAGCATTTTACGACTGGGCTGAATGCCTATGTAGCAAAACGCTGGCAAGAACCTAAGCCACGCACGGTAGCACGCTATGATCTGGCGATTCTTCACAACCCACAAGAAAAACAACCGCCTTCCAACCGACGTGCGTTGCAGAATTTTCTTCGCGCCGGTAAGAAGCTGGGTTTGGATGTAGAACTCATTGGCAAGAAAGATTATTCACGGTTGGCGGAGTACGATGCACTCTTTATTCGAGAGACGACGGCTCTGAACCATCATACGTATCGATTTTCTCGCCGCGCCCAGAGTGAGGGCATGGCCGTCATTGATGATCCGGATTCTATTCTAAAATGCACGAATAAGGTCTACCTTGCAGAACTTTTCAAAGCGCATCGCGTCCCTATCCCCCGTACCGTGATTGTGCACAAGACCCAAGTAGAAACCTTAGAGGCGGAACTACAGTATCCCGTTGTCTTAAAGATCCCAGACGGTTCTTTCTCAAAGGGCGTAGTCAAGGCCAATGATCTTAATGAAGTAAAAGAATATACCAGAACTTTATTCAAAGACACGGATATTGTTCTTGCACAAGAGTTCTTACCGACAGAGTTTGATTGGCGTATTGGTATTTTGAATCGTACACCCATTTATGCCTGCCAGTATTTTATGTCCAATAAGCACTGGCAGATCTACAAACATGATGAGTTTGGTCGTTTGGAGGGTGGGGGGTTCCAAACATTGCCGGTCGAGGATGTTCCGGAGGCTGTTATACGCATTGCACGCCGAGCCGCCAATCTGATCGGCGATGGACTCTATGGTGTTGACCTTAAGGAAACAGAAAAAGGCGTTTATATTATTGAGATCAATGACAATCCAAACATTGACGCAGGTATTGAGGATACGTACCTGAAGGGTGATCTCTATCGGATCATCATGGAGGAAATTGTGCGACGCATGGAGAAATTGCGCGGAAAATAAACCATTCTGTTGCGTTTGACTATGAGATTAAACCCCTTCCCGATAAGTCGGGGAGGAGCGTTGGGAGGGATTGATCTTTTGACTGATCTTGTGACTGATCTTTAGATCAAGATTCTTCAGGGAAGTCGCCATTTTTCGCGATACCCGACTGGGACATCCCAGTCGCCGTCGGGAGCGAAAAATTGGCGACATGCCGTGCCTTCGGCGCCCGCGCCGCCC
>CAIJYR010000175.1 GCA_903824965.1 uncultured Thiotrichales bacterium | reverse complement strand
TAAAGGTGCCGGTCTTTCCCGGCTGTCAGCCCTTACGGGCCTAGTAACGGGAGCCTTACGGCCCCGCTCCCCTCGCTGCCAGGTTGCAACGCAGCTTTGGTTCTTGCGAACCTTGCAACAGACCGTTGCGTAGTTACCCGAACCTTGTCTGTGCCTCTGCCGCTTTCAGAGCTTGGAGTTGAGGAAGCGCCCCAGGGTGAGTCTTGTACTTCGTTGCAACGTAGCCACGGTGCTCTGTGGCTTAGGCTGGTCAACCCCACTTGTTTTCACAAGCCCCCGCCTTTAGGCGGGGGTGGTTGACATCAGAGGATTCTCGCGGTCTCTCGTGGATGCATCAGTCCTCTCGTGTTACCCGCAAGACTTCATCCAAGGTGGTCGCTCCTTCGAGAATGCGGCGCAGACCGTCTTGACGAATGCTGGGCGTACTTTGGCGTGCATACTGCTCCATGGTGTGCTCGCTTACGTTTTCGTGGATCATTGCACGTAAGGTATCGTCCACTTCAATCAGTTCAAAGATCCCCGTGCGGCCTCGATAACCGATCTTCTTGCATTGGTCACACCCCACCGCTGACCATAAATGCGGCGCAGAATCCTGCGTCTTTTCGAGCTGAGCACACTCTGCTACGCTGGCAGCATGGGGTTTTTTACAATGCGGACAAAGCAAACGCACCAAACGTTGCGCAAATACACCTATCAGAGAAGAGGCAATCAGAAAAGGCTCTATCCCCATGTCACGCAAACGTGTCACGGCCCCAAGAGCAGTGTTGGTATGTAGAGTCGAAAGAACCAAGTGCCCCGTGAGGGATGCCTGGATCGCAATCTGTGCCGTTTCTAAGTCGCGGATTTCGCCCACCATCACCACGTCTGGATCTTGACGCAAAATGGCACGCAATCCACGCGCAAAGGTCATTCCAACCTTCGGATTGACATTCGTTTGGCCGATGCCGTCTAGATAGTATTCAATGGGGTCTTCGACTGTCATGAGGTTGCGGGAATGGTCGTTCAGGCGGGTAAGTACCGCATAGAGACTGGTGGTCTTGCCCGATCCTGTCGGGCCTGTGACGAGCAAAATACCATGTGGCTTATGAATGATTCTGTCCATCACCACCAAGCGTTCTCCATCCATCCCAATCTGAGGGAGATCCAGGCGTCCTCCCTGTTTGTCTAGCAGTCGCAGTACCACTCGCTCGCCGTGACCACACGGAATGGTAGAGACACGAACATCCACCCCACGTCCCGCAATGCGCAACGAAATGCGTCCGTCTTGCGGCAGACGTTTTTCGGCAATGTCCAGTTTGGCCATGACCTTGATGCGCGAGGCCAAGAGCGGTGCCAAAATACGCCTGGGTTGGAGTACCTCACGCAGCACGCCGTCTACCCGATAGCGCACTACAAGGCGATCCTCGAAAGGCTCCAGGTGAATGTCGGAGGCATCTTCTTTGATGGCCTGAGTAAACAACGCATTGATGAGCCGAATAATCGGCGCATCGTCCTGGCTTTCGAGGAGATCCTCTGGTTCAGGCAACTGGGACACAATCCGTTGCAGATCCAAGTCACCCTCTAGGTCGCCGATCATTTGCATCGCCTCCCCTGAGTCCTGCTCGTAGGTACGCTGCAAGGCAATCTCGAAATGATCCGGATCCACCCGTTTCACCCGAACCGGACGACCCACAAAGCGACGCACCTCCGCAAGACTCCACACACTGACATCGGGACGGCACAACACAACATCACCCGCCTCTAGAAGAACCCCATAGCGTCTCGCAAAACCATAAGACAGGCGTGCCTGAGTATCACTCCAGGGGGCGGCATTTGGATCAGGGGTGAGCATCGCTGGATTCGGCGCTGGGTTGGGCTGGTGTGGTTTCGTCGTTCTCGAAAGGGGGTGGCAATTCGAGTGTCTGGTCGAGTGCCTGGTTTGCCGGAGATGCTTGGTTTGGCACAAGGTCTGGCGGGAGAGGACTCGGTGTTGCAGTGCGCTCCGTGTGGTTTGCGTTACCCGCAGCACTCATCATCATTCCACGCCCCTCGATCTGGGTAATCGGCGGCAACAACAGTTCATTGTCTTGTGCGGAAGCAGATGTCGGGTGCATGGCCTCGATTTGACGATCGCGCATGTAAGTGTACTTGGCACCACTCACATGACTCGTCACCGAGGCATCACGCAGGATCACAGGATGCAGGAAGATCATCAAGTTGCTTTTCCTGACGTTGTTGCTAGAGGCACGAAAGAGCGTGCCCAACAGCGGAATATCCCCAAGCAGCGGAACCTTATTCCGATTCTCTTGTACTTGATCGTCAATCAGTCCGCCAAGGACAACCACCTGTCCATCATCCACCAAGACGGTCGTTTTGAGGGATCGTTTGCTCGTCACGACGTCTGCAGTGCTGATGCCCTGTGGGGGGGTCGTGAGGGACGAGACCTCTTGCTGAATGTCCAGTTTGACCGAATCCCCTTCGTTGATTTGCGGCTTGACCTTCAGGGTGAGGCCGACATCTTGGCGCTGAATGGTTTGAAAGGGATTGCTCACAGCACCGTTGATTCCAGAGGTACCGAGTGTATTGCCGTTGAGGTTTTCAGAAGAACTCATGCTACTACCAAGCCCATTGGAGGCACCAGAATAGGAACCCGTGATGAAGGGCACATTTGTACCAACCACGATTTCTGCTTCCTGATTATCCAAGGTGAGCAAGTTGGGGGTGGAGAGGATGTTGGTCGAGCCATCCGAGGAGAGTGCTTTCAGCAGGGTCACAAAACGAAAACTGCCCGCAGTCAGTCGCCCACCGGCCAGGTTTGCACCCGTTCCGATGAGACTGTTCAGTGCGGACAATTCTGCGGCCTTGCTTCCAAGCGCAGCGCCAGCCATGGCACTGGACAAGGCGTTCGTGATGCCACCACCGCTGCCGCCAGAGGTTGGAAAACTGACCACCCCAATGGGGCCATGGCCTGTGCCATCCACAGCCCATTGCACACCCAATTCGTTGGCACGGGTTGCGGAAACCTCTGCGATGATGGCCTCTACCAAAACCTGTGCTCGACGAATATCGAGTTGGCGCACAACCGACAACAGGGTATGCAATTTGTCAGGGGGTGCCGTAATGACCAAAGCGTTCGTGGCTTCATCGGCTCCAATACTGACATCTTTGAAAATACCCCCCCCCGAGGAGGAAGAAGCACTGGTCTGAACCGGTGTAGGATCGATGTTTTGCTGTGCACCATTCCCGCCGCCAAAAACACTTTTGCTGCGTTCAGTGCCTTTTTGTACACCTGTCAGGACACTGACCAAATCCTTGGCTTGGGCATAGTGCAGGTAGATGACAACGGTATTGCCACCGGTATCTTCGAGTGGGGTATCCATGTGAGAAATAATCGTCCGCAAGCGCAGACGATCTTCATTGCTGCCACCGAGCAAAATCGTGTTCGTGCGATCATCTGCCACCAGCGTCATACCGGCACTGCCGCTGCCGCCCCCTCCCCCACTTTCTTTGGCTTTGTCTTGCTGGATCAAACTGGCGAGCACACGCACGACCTCCGATGCCGAAGCACGGTGTAAAGGAATAATCTCGATTTCATTGTGGGAAGCCACGTCAACGCGACTGATGATTTCTACCACCCGTTGGACATTCGAGGCACGATCAGACAGGATGATAACGTTGCTCTGTGGATACGCCGCAAGATGCCCCTCTTGGGCAACCAAAGGGCGCAAAATAGGTACCAATTGAACCGCCTGGACATTCCTGACCTGTACCACGCGGGTCACCATTTCATCCCCTTCGCCGGGATTTGTAGCGGTACTCAGGGTTGTGGCAGACTGTTTTGCGTTTGCATTGGGGACAATTTTAATGACGTCTCCCGCTGTCACGGCGGCAAAACCATGTACGTCTAAGACTGATAAAAAGACCTGGTAAACCGCTTCTTTGCTCAAGGGATGCGCGGAAATAATCGTGACTTTGCCTTTGACGCGAGGATCGATGACGAAATTTTTGCCCGTGATCTCCGCAACGGTAGACACCACAGCGGAAAAATCGGCATCGGCCAGGTTTAACGTGATCCCTCCGCCATGACCGAGATCCGGTGTCTGAACCACCCCACGGGCCATACCAACCGACGTCGCCATCCACAAAAACACGCCAAGGATCCAGGCGATGCAATACCGATCAGGGCGCAACACAGAGTGCAAAACAGGGTGCAAAACAGGGTGCAAAAAAGGTTTGACCATCAATGCGATTCTCCAAGGATAGACATCACCGATCAAAGTGTAGGACAACGGTTTCGGTACGACCCTGACGTGACACCTGTGCGTTGAGGGTAGGCGCATCACGCAGGGCACCGAGCAACCCGGGCATCTTCATCGGATCATCCAAGGGTGTACCGTTGAGTGCCGTGACTACGTCGCCTGGTTGAAACCCCAGGCGTTGTAGAAAGCCTACGTCGTCCTGGCCAGGACTCACACGAAACCCTTCCAAGCGCCCGTTCCGATAGGCAGGTTCTGTTTGCACCAGGCCCAAAAAGCTCATCGGATTTGCCAACACCTGATCGCGGTAGCGGCTCAGGGACGGGTTGGAGGCAGCGGAACCGCTGATGTCCGTCCCGTTATCGTTGGGTAGACGGAGCATTTCCAAACGGCCATTGTGGAGCAAGAACACCTGTTTTTGCTGGACGTCTTGGAGAATGGCACCCCCTGGCAGTGCATCTCCCCGACGATAAAAGTGATCCTCACCGCCTACTTCGGCAATGATCGCCCCCCCACGAGGGGGGGCAACCATGATAATACCACGCAACGTGAGCTTGAGTGGTGTCTCTGGGATGGCTGTATGGAGGGCAGTGGGTGCGGCAGGGGCGGTCATGTCCACTTTGCCAAAGAGGTGTGCCTGTACCAGAGCGTTGATATTTTGGTCTTTTGCAACAACGGGTTGCGCAACCACAGGTGGAGGCGGCAGCGGCAAGAAGGGGGGGCTGGGAAGGAGATCCCAGCTCACTTGGGCCAGGGCGTGTGCCAAGACGAGCACCAAAAGCAGCGTGAACCACCCGGCCATCCGTGTAAGAAACACAAGCGAAGTTCCTTGCACAAAGGCAGGCATGACAGGGATGCGCCAACGGAGTAAGGGCATGACGTTATGGTTCGGTGTGGTGGGTGTGCTATGGGACATGCTATGCTACCCAGTATATACCAGTTGTACACTCATTATTCCGGTTTTCATTCTGGTTTTTATTACGGCGTTTGTTGAGGCACTCCATGGGGACGATTCTCGCAAACCGTCTGACCATTCCAGGCGGTACGGTTGCGTTGTTGTGGGATATGGACGGTGTTCTGGTCGACAGTTTGACACTGGACTATGCGGTATGTAACGCAATACTGCACGCGCAACTGGGGGTCAGTGTCCCCCTAGAACCTTCGCTCATCAAAGAATTGTTCCCACTCGATACGCATACCTTTTGGCGGACGATTCTCACAAGAATCGGTCTGGAGACACAGGGGAGCGACGAGGTCGTGACACGCCTTGCGGTGCACCATGATCGTGTCCGGCAAGAGACGTGCTTTCCACTCAATCCGGGTGTGACCGAAATCCTCCGTGCGGCACAACAGCATGGATTGGTGCTTGCGGTCGTTTCCAACAATCCCACGGAAAAGATCAAAGGGATTTTACGGAACATTGATCTCCTCGATTTTTTCCATGCGATTGTGGGTAATGATATTGCGCACATTGCAAAGAAACCGGCTCCTGATCCCTATTTATTGGCCGCGAAAATCTTGCAGGTCGATCCAGTGCGGTGTGTGGTTCTAGAAGATTCTTTGTTGGGCGCGGAGGCTGGACATGCCGCAGGGTGTTACACCGTCGGGGTGGCCACCGGTTCAGAAAGCTTTCAGGCGCTTCAGGGGTCTTTGCTCGTCGATTGTGCGTACACCTCGTTTGAGGAACGTGCCATCGTCTTTACGCCTGGCGACATTACCGAGAAGTTTATTGTCACACCGAATGAGTTCGTCAGCCACATGATTGAACACTTGGCATGGCGGCTTGGTTGTTCGGTCACGGTACGATGGAACAACACCGATTGGTGCTCTTTAGGCCGTGCGATTGGGACGGTGCTGGGCCAACGTGAGAGAATAAAAAATACGGCTGCTGTCATGGGCATGATTGATGATGGCAGTGCTGAAGTTCGCATGACGACCACGGCAGATGTGCGGAACACGGTCTCTTTGCAGGGAACGTCTCAAGTAGACATTGAATGGTTTTTGTCGAGTCGTTGCGAGCAATTGTCCTCTGGCAGACCTCTGGTTGATCTTCTAGAGGGCATGGCCACTGCGTTTCCCATGCATCTCGATATCCTGGTGTGCAATTTTGAAGATCCGCACCATACGTGGGAAGGGATATTCCGGTCGGTGGGGATTGCGCTAAACAGCCTTTTTATCACGTCCCTTCCCACAAAACCAACGGTGCCTCTTGTTGGCGTTGTGTGCGAGGGAACCGATCGTGCGGAAGATCACCCTTGGACGATGGTTCGTGAATCGTCCCTATTGGTGGAATGCGTGCGGAAGACGGCAGAAAGTGAGGTGCGCGTGGTGCTGGATTTCTCCCAAAGCGGCCCACCGGAATGCTATTTTGAAGTTGCGGATTCCATTTGCGTAGAGGGACTGACCGATCTTATGACAGAGCTGACGCACAGTGCGGGTTGTCGGTTGGGGCTTTGGTTTAAGGCAACTCGGATCAATTCTAGTCATGTCGTGATGGAAGATGTGGGGATGGTGATTGGGCGTGCATTAAAAACGATGGTCGTCCACCGTATGCTGCATTCCGGTATCCACGGTGCTGGCAGCAGCGTGACCACACAGGACGATCTGGATCACGCACCGATTGCGGTAGGTCTTAGCATAGAAGGTCGGAAGTTCTGGACATTTGTCCCTTTTAAGACGAATTATGTAGACTTTCGACGGCAATTTCTGATCGGGCATACGGTAGGTCGAGGATTGTTCTCGGAAGATCTGGATGATTTTATCGATGGTTTCGCGGGAGGGGTGAGCGGAAGTGTGGTCATCCATGTGCGCAATACGATTTCTCCACAAGAAGGATGGCCCCTGATTTTCCGCGCCCTTGGAAAGGCCATCCAAGAGGCCATTGCACCCAATCCAGCACGGAAAGGACTGCCACCAGGCGTGAAGGCAACTCTTGAATAACCAAAGAGATTTTTCATGATGCCTGTCAGACCGAACATTGCGGCCATTCACGCCTACAAGACTCCTTGGGCGATGCTGGATCGCATGGAATATCTTCGTTTGGATCTCAACGAAAACACCCAGGATTTGCCTGAATGCGCCCTAGAACGGATGGTACAATTTATTCGAGAAACGGGTGTAGGGTGCTATCCGGATTATCGAGTGGCCAATCGGCAATTGGCTTCTTATTGTGGTGTTCCAGCAGAGTGTCTTTTGGTCACGAATGGATCGGATCAAGGCATTGACATTGTTCTGCGGGCTTTTCTCGCCCCAGGGGATGAGATGGTTATCGCTCGTCCTGAGTTTGCGATGTTTGGAAACAGTGCCGCTCTCTTGGATGCCAAGGTGGTTGGCGTGCCCTATGGGGAACAGTTTTGTTTTCCCTACGAGACCTTCCATGAAGCAGTGACCCCAGAGACACGTCTTATTGTCATCATCAACCCGAACAATCCAACGGGAACGCCAGTCTCTCTGGAGTATATCGAGTGGTTTCTTCTGCGGTTCCCGAACGTGCCTATTTTGGTGGATGAGGCTTATTATGAATATACGGGAATCAGTGCGCTGGGTTTGTTACAGAAATACGACAATGTGATCCTTTTGCGTACTTTCTCGAAGGCATTTGCCATGGCGGGTCTTAGACTCGGCTATATCCTTGCAAGACCTGGGTTGATCACAGAGTTCGAGAAGATTCGTGGGCCTTTTGCGGTCAATGGTGTGGCTTTGGCAGCGGCGATTGCCCAGGTTGAACATCCAGAGGGGATGCGAGCGCATGTGGACGAAATTATGAATCGCTCCAAACCATTTATGAGATCGTTTTTTGAGGCAAATGGTATCTCTTTTATTGAAGGTGCAGCGAATTTCTTCTTGGTTTCTGTGCCGAACGTTGAGCGAATGGTAGATCACCTTCGATCACACAAGATTCTTGTACGGACATTGCATGGCCCTCGGCTGGACGGGTGGATTCGAATGGGCCTGGGGAGCTTGCAGGAGATGCAGCGAGTCAGTGCCGCAATGCTTGATCTTTAGGATCGCCCCCTCTCCGGAGGAGAGGGGAATGGGGAAGAGACGGCCGCTGTTTTTGATGCTGTTTGCGTCACTGATCAGGATTATTAAAGATCAGTCAAAAACAAAGCAGAAACAAGTCAAAGATCAGTCAACAACAGCCTCCTCACCTCCCCAACCCCTCCCCTCGCGGGGAGGCGCGATCTGAAAGTCAAAACAGTGTGTTTTTTGCATTGCGATCAAGCATGTTCATAGGGTGCCTGAGCAGTTACCTGTTTGCTTTTGATATTGTGTCTCCTATCATACATTCCGAGATTACTACGATGCCTCTCACATTTCCTAAGGCTCTTCTAGCGTTAGCCGATGGTACGACTTTCCAAGGGATTTCTATTGGTTCCGCTGGTCATAGCAGTGGTGAGGTTGTTTTTAACACTGCCATGACTGGCTACCAAGAGATTTTGACTGATCCTAGTTAACCCAAGTTGCCACCTATCAGGCGACGAAGACCGCATAAGAAATATGATATTTCAGGCTGCGAATTGAAAGCTGTGAGCCAGGACAAACAGAAATGCTTTTAATTCAAAACCAGCACTGGTAACTGCATGAATCG
>CAIJYR010000174.1 GCA_903824965.1 uncultured Thiotrichales bacterium | reverse complement strand
CCCACAAATGGCTTTACGCCGTGCTCGGTTGCCTTACGTTTTGTCTCAGCCCGCGATACGGCTGCGGACATCGACAAAACGTACGGCCCTCACGGCTACGCGGGGCTCGTCGCACTACGCTTCGCTCCATGTGCTCCTCGCCTGAGTAGCGCAGGGCCAATACGGTACAGCGATATCCTTTATGGGCATGAGAACTTTATTCGCGATTCTGGCACAGACTGGATGTGTCATAAAAACGGTTTTACAGAAAGAAGTCTTGCCGCGCTCCTTTCTGCCAATGGATTTTCTTTTGTTTTTACAGAGATAAAGAGCATCGATTTGGTTGCCTTTGCCTTCCTCAACGTACCAAGCGAAGAATGTAAAAAACGACTTTCATTGCAGAGCTTTGAAGCGACACGATCATGAAAGGATGTATGAAAGGATGTATGAAAGGAGTAGACATAAAACTCGCTGGCTTCCTCCATTGTGTGGTTTAGGCACCCTCTTGCCAGGCGGGTTCTCTAAACAGGAAATCCAAATCGTCGGCCTCGAATGCGGCGGCGGCATCCGTGCGTTCCTCCAGGAGTGCGGAGGCGAGGAAGCGTTTTCGGTTTTGCAGTTCAAGGATCCGTTCTTCGACGGATCCTCGGGCAATGAACTTATAGACGAACACGGGTTTCTCTTGCCCGATGCGGTGAGCACGGTCGGTTGCCTGGTTTTCGACAGCAGGGTTCCACCAGGGATCATAGTGGATGACCGTATCGGCGGCGGTGAGGTTGAGGCCGGTGCCCCCTGCTTTCAGGCTGATCAGGAATAAGGGTACTTCGCCGTTCTGAAAGGTCGTGACGGGAGTTTTGCGATCCTTGGTGTCGCCGCGAATTTCGACGAATGGGATACCCGCCTTTATCAATTCTGGTTTGATGAGGTCGAGCATGGAGGTGAATTGCGAGAACAGCAATATCTTGCTACCCTCCTCGATCATCTCCGGCAACATCTCCATCAGGCTTTCGAGTTTTGCGCTTTGCGTGATTTTTCTCGATTTGCTGAGTTTTACCAGGCGAGGATCGCAACACACCTGTCGCAACTTCAGCAGTGCATCAAGAATGACGATCTGGCTGCGATTGAAGCCTTTTTCCGAGACTGCTTGCTGTACCTTGTCGTGCATTGTCAGTCGCAAGGTTTCGTATAGATCCCGTTGTGGCCCACCGAACTCTACAATGTGGACGATTTCGGTTTTGGGCGGGAGATCTTTGGCGACCTCCGATTTGTTACGCCGCAAGACGAATGGCTTTAATCTTCTCGACAATACCGATTGCCGCTCTGTATCCTTCATCTTCTCGATCGGATTTCGGAAGTGTTTTGTGAAATCTCTGTACGATCCGAGCATTCCTGGCATCAAAAACGCGAATTGTGACCATGCTTCGCCCAGATGATTTTCAATTGGCGTTCCTGTCAGACACAGACGATGTTGGGCCTTGAGTTCACAGGCCAGTTGCGTCACTTTGGCGATCGGATTTTTGATCACCTGGGATTCATCCAGCACTATCAAGTACCATTCGGTCGCCAGCAGGGTTTCCGCATCTCTCGGCAACAACGGATAGGTTGTCAAGACCAGATCGGCGTTGCCTATTTCAGCAAACCGTGTGGCGCGTTCCTTGCCATGAAGCGATAATACCCTGAGTGCTGGCGTGAATTTCTTTGCCTCATCCTGCCAGTTAGGAATCAAGCTGGTAGGACAGACAATCAGACAAGGACTGTCGAGCCTTCCCGATTCCTTTTCGGTCATGATGTGTGCCAGCGCTTGTACGGTCTTACCGAGTCCCATATCGTCGGCCAGCACGCCACTCAAACGGTAATCGCGCAGGAATTGCAGCCAGTTTAGACCCTCTCGTTGGTAGGGGCGAAGGGTCGCAGTCAGGCCGCTTGGTGGCGCAATCTCAGCAAGACCTGTGAACGTTTTGAGTCGATCCAATAAGGCTCGTAAGCGTTCTCCCCCCAGCCAACGCATTTTCGTTGCGGCATCGATCCGTGACAATGCGCTGATGAGGTCTAGGGAGACCAGCATCGTACCGTCTGGATCCAAGGGTCTGTCATACAACTCAACCAGGGTAGTCAGAATATCGCGCACACGTTCGAAGGGGAGTGCCAACGCACGACCATCGGGTAGATCGACGTACAGTTGTCCGCTGAGTGCAAGCCCCTCAATCGCTGCTGTTGTCGGTTCTTTAAGGCGCTTGATCGCCTGCACCAAGAGCGGCAACAAGGGAACCCGTTGATTCTCAATCAGAATGCCTAGATCGAGGGAGAACCACCAGGCGGCTCGCCCCTCCTCTTCACGCAAATCGGCTTCCCAGGGCGCTTCCACATCATCAAGCTCAAGGGTGCGGAAGGTGTTGGCAAAATCTTTGTCCATTTCCACACGCCACCCATCGGCGCGGAGTTCCGGGACGATGCGGTGCACGATGCGTAGCCACTGTACTCGTTCTTCTAGTTGGTTAGGGGCGTGGTACGCCAACCGATTTGCAGGTACGTCCTGGGGACGGTCTGGATTTTCATACCGCACGAGCCCTGTGTGTGACAAGGCAGCCAGCAAAGCGCCTTCTGACGGGCGATCGCGTGTTATATGGATGATCCAGTCTTTCGTTTGCTTGCGTAGTGTGTCCGGTGTGGAGGGTTCTACGGGGATGCCGTCATACTCGAAATGCACCAACGCGATGGGGTAGGTCTTTTCTCGATCGCTCCAGTACGGCTGGGTGGTGTGCATCGCGAGCCGCAAACACGGTATCGGTGGCGCAAGTGGACGCTTTTCCAGCCGTATTTTCTTAGGGGGAACGATGATTCCGGAAAATGATTGTGATTCTGCCATCCTTTCCGCGACGGAGGTGACGGCGTCAGGGAGAAGCTTCGGGCCTGACAGAAATTTTTGTAGCACGGAGGGGGGCACGCCTACCTTGAGTGGCCCCACTTGTCGTGTTGAGTGTTCAATGTACCAAGGAGGGGCGGTTGGCAGTATCACTAGGGGTATGGATTCATCTTCGGGTACTATCGTGGGTACCTGTGATCCGTCGGGTTCTGTACGCCATCCGAGTTTGGCGTGTTTCTGTTCTCCGAGGGAGAGTGGAGTACCCTCGCATTTCTGAAAAAAGCAGCGTCCGGTTTCTAGTATGCGGTGCATGATGATATCGAGCATTCCAGCATCGACCGAAGAGGTTCGGAACTCAGTTGTGTTGTCTTGAAGCAATTTTGCAATGAGGAGATCATCAGGCGTAATGTACTGGACTGACTTACGCCTCAATTCATAGGGCGTTATGCTTCGGGGGGTATCGTATCCGCCGGTTTTTAGCACTTTGGAAACAGTGGTACGGATACGTAAATAGTGCGACATAGTACCAACAGAGTGTGATCCTATTTCCAAAAGATAGACCACGATTTCCCTTGGTTTGCGGTTCTCGGTGATTCGATCACAGGAATGGGTGAGATCGTTCAGCCAGGTTTCCCAGGGCGCTAGTGGGGGTGGGGAAGGGGGTTGCGTTTGTGTTTGCAGGCGACTTTGGAGATCTCTGAGCGTGGTGCGCACCAATTCGATGGCAGATTCTACCGGCATCTGAGACAACATGGCGTCGACGATCGGATCGTTGGGTGCGATAGGGTCTGGATCACGTTGCCGGATATTGGGATCGAACAAGGCACGGAAACACAAGGCTGCTGCGTGTTTGCACTGATCGACGACGGGACATGAACAAACCGCGTCGATGTTCAGAACCGCAACACCAGCATCGTGAAACTTTTTCGGTGTGATAGTGACCTTCACCTCGTAAGGCTGGCGCCTTGTGCCCTGTACTTTTCCTCGTAGGACACAACCATTGTCCGTGATGTACAAATGTTTGACCATACCTTCACGCCAATAGGATCGCCCACGCTCCAGAGAGCGTTGATCAAACTGGGCTTCAAGGTCGTTTACTGTAAATGGCAATGGGATCATGGTACGATGGATATCGATGATTCTGTGTGGGTATGCGGGCGTTGATCAAAAAGCCGTTTACTTTCAGCTTGCCCCTCTCCTGAAAGGAGAGGGGCGATCTAAAAGTCAGAATCTCGCACTTTATCGGCCTGCGATCCAATCCGTCTTACGCCAAAATCACGTATCTCGTGTGGTGTGCAGGAGGTAATTCACTTCCACATCTTGTCCGAGAGAATAAACGCGTGTGAAGGGGTTGTAGCTCATCCCGATGATTTGCCGAGTCGTCAACCCGGTAGCACGACCCCAAGCAGCCAATTCCGCAGGACGGACAAACTTGGCGTGATCGTGTGTCCCACGGGGAAGCAGACGCAAAACATACTCCGCACCGACGATTGCAAAGAGATACGATTTTAGTGTGCGGTTAAGCGTTGCAAAAAAGCAGTGCCCCACTGGTTTGACCAAGGCAGCGCAAGCCGCAATGGTGGAGGCAGGATCAGGGACGTGTTCCAAAACCTCCATGCAGGTCACGACATCAAACGAGGCAGGATCCGCCCTTGCGAGATCCTCAGCCGCCGTATTACGGTACTCCACCGACAAACCCGACTCGAACAGGTGAAGCCGTGCGACCGATAAGGGTGCGTGACCTAAATCGATGCCCAGCACTTTGGCACCGCGTGCCGCCATTGCCTCGGAGAGAATCCCCCCACCACACCCAACATCGAGTACACGCTGATCGGTAAGGCGAACATGTGTTTCAATAAAATCCAAACGCAAGGGATTGATCTGGTGTAGAGGACGAAATTCGCTTTCTGGATCCCACCAGCGAGCAGCCAGCGCCTCGAATTTGGCAAGTTCTGCGGGATCCACGTTGCTATTCGGTGTTACGGGCACGAGACAGTCCTCGAAGAGAAAGGTGTATTGGTTTCTGCCAACCAAGCGCATAAGTTGGAGAATTGGTCTACACACACGAGTGGTTCCCAACGATGCAAACGTTCCACGCTGTGTGCACCATAGGTCACGGCAATACGAGCCATGGTGATGCGGTGCGCCATCTCCAGGTCATATTCTGTATCCCCCACCATGATGGCCTCTGTGACAGGAGCGTTTAACTCTTCCAGAATTTCCAACAACATTTGCGGGTGAGGTTTGGAAAGGGTCTCATCTGCACAACGTGTAGCATGAAAAAAACGCGCCAACCCCGTTTCACGGAGCGATCGATCCAAACCACGACGACCCTTGCCGGTCGCGACGGCCAATTGATAGCCATCATCGTACAACTGACCAAGGGTTTCGCGCACTCCTGGGAAGAGCGGAGGTGGCACCACCTCCGATCCAATAAAATAGTGGTGACAATAAGCATCGGATACCGATTGCCAGGTAGCCCGATCCAATCCGGGCAGGACGACCTCGCAGGCTTCCATGAGTCCAAGACCTATGACGTTGCGCACGGCCTGATACGGTACAGAGGGCAACCCAAAGTCGCACATCGCTTGTTGAAAACAAGAGACGATATACGCCTCGGAATCCACCAGGGTACCATCCCAATCGAGGATGAGGAGGCGATAGGCCATTAGGGAGACCCCTCTGTCCCTGAGGAGAGTGTGTCACGCCATATTTGGTCTTCTCGCTCGAACAGCCGATTGGCATCCGCTGGCCCCATCGAACCCGCAGGGTAGGTATTGATAAAATCTCGCTCCATAGACCAAACCTTCAGGATGGGATCCACCACACGCCATGCAGCCCGTACCTCATCGTAGCGCAGGAACAGCGATCGATCGCCCACCAGCACATCCAGTAAAAGCGTTTCGTAGGCATCCAGGGAGGCTTCGTGGGCGTGGCGATAGCCAGCCTCTAACGTGACCGTGCGGGTCAGCATCTCCAAGCCGGGTACCTTGGCCTGGATTTCGATCCGCAGACACTCGGCGGGTTGAATGCCCAACAAGATCCAGTTGGGCCGCAAGCGTTCAATCGGCGTGTCTCGGAAGAGCAGTTGTGGCGGGTGACGAAAACGAATGGCAATGCTAGACAGATCGCTGCCCATGCGTTTTCCGGTGCGGATATAAAAAGGAACATTACGCCAGCGCCAGTTGTCGATATACAGACGCAAGGCGGCATAGGTTTCTGTGGTGCTCTGCCCAACCACCCCTTCTTCTTCGAGGTACCCTGGTACTTTTTCACCGTGTACCATGCCACGCGCATACTGGGCGCGGAACGCATGGGCATGTACCGCACTTTGGGGGATGGGGCGAATGGATTTTAGGACTTTGACTTTCTCATCCCGCAACGACTCAGCCTCTAGACTGGCCGGGGGTTCCATGGCCACCAGCGTCAACAATTGAAGCAGGTGACTCTGAATCATGTCACGCAGGGCACCGGCTTCCTCGAAATAATCTGCACGCTGTGCGATTCCCTGCGTTTCTGTGTGGGTAATCTGAACATGGTCAATATAATTGCGGTTCCAAAGAGGCTCCATCATCAGGTTGGCGAAGCGAAAGACCAACACATTTTGCACGGTGCCTTTCCCGAGATAATGATCGATGCGGTATATCTGATCTTCATCAAAGTGGCGATGTAGACGCACATCCAGGACTTGTGCGCTTTCCAGGTCATACCCGAACGGTTTTTCGACGACAAGACGTACCCAGCTTCCTTCGCGTCGGTTTAGGCCTACGTCGGCAAGGTGCGCCCCCACTTCGCCGAATTGTGTTGGGCGGATGGCCATGTAAAAGACCAAGTTTGCGGGCAAGTCTGGATTGGATTCCAGAAACTGACGCAGCTTCCGATAGTCATCCGATAATTCTAAATCGCCTCGAAAAAACCGCAACCGTTGGACAAAGCGTGTCAGTACGATTTCATCGAAGTCGCGACCCATCCGTTCGCGCAGCATCTCCAGCACGCGCTCACGCCATGTAGCGTCGTCCCAGGTGCGTCGCCCAAAACCCACGACCGCGAGTGCAGTGGGCAAGCGTCCGGCTGCTTCTAAACGACAGAGTGCGGGCAGTAATTTGTTGTTTGCGAGGCTACCCGTCGCACCGAAAATAACAAACGTGCAGGGTTCAGTCAGCATTACGCTTCGACCTGTCAGAGGGAATCAGAATGTTTGGCCACCAAGACTGCATTGGTGCCGCCGAACGCAAAAGAATGGCTCAGGGCCGCCCGCAAATGTACACCCGTGCGCCCCACGTTCGGTACATAATCGAGATCACAGTCGGGGTCGGGGTGGTGAAGGTTGGCTGTGGGGGGAATAGCAGCGTTGTATAGGGCCAACAGAGTAGCGATACATTCCATAGCACCGCTTGCACCGATCAAATGACCGTGCATCGATTTGGTGGAACTGACCGGCACGGCATTGGCGTGTGCACCAAACACACGTCGAATGGTCGCGGTTTCTATGGTGTCATTTGCGGTTGTGGCGGTACCATGCGCGTTGATGTAATCAATGTCTTCTGGTTGGAGTCCTGCTTCTGCGAGGGCAAGCTGAATCGCAGTGGCTTGCCCATCAATGGTTGGCATGGTGATATGGTGGGCATCGGACGTGATGCCGTAACCAGCCAATTCACCGTAGATCCGTGCACCCCGCGCCCGTGCGTGCTCCATTTCTTCGAGCACGAGCACGGCAGCGCCCTCCCCTATTACGAAACCCGTGCGGTCTTTCGCAAACGGTTTGCAAGAGGCCCCTGGGTCATTCGGATCCTCGACCGCGAGGACACCGAGGGATTCCCACCCTTTGAGGCTACTATGGGTCAACATGCTTTCGGTGCCGCCTGCGAGCGCAAGGTCTGCGAGTCCCCAACGGATGGCGCGTGCAGCTTCTCCGAGTGCGATCGCCGAAGAAGCGCAGGCCACCGAATAGGTAAGGTTTGCCCCTCTGAGTCCAAATTGCATGGCCATGTGAGAAGCCGAAGCATTGCACATGATCTTCGGTACGGTGAAAGGATGCACCCGCCGCACGCTTTGGACATAGACCTCACGATCGACGGCATCAATGGTTTCCGCGCCACCAAGCCCAGTCCCCATGTAGACAGCTGCCCGTACCTGTTCCTCGGGCGTAAGGGCGGATAAGCGTGCATCGTCCCAGGCGTGACGTGCGGAAACCAGCGCCATCTGCGTAATTCGATCCATGGTTCGGGCTTCTTTTGCAGAAAAATACCGAGAAGCGTCGAAATCGACGGGTGCGGCAACCTTGACCGTCAAATGGTGGGCAAAGGACGTGCGAATTCGCTTGACGGCCGACACACCGGCCATCAGCGAAGCAAAGAAGGCATCTGGTGTCGCACCGAGGGGTGAAACCAACCCCATGCCTGTCACGGCCACTCGCCTCAAGACTGTCCCCCTTTCTGCAACAGCATTTGCTTGTCGATGAGATCAACCACATCCTGCACTTTGACCAAGAGCGTGTCCCGCGCCGAGAGGGAAATATCAAATTCTTTCTCTAGGGTAAAGAGAAATTCAATCATGTCCAGAGAATCCAGTCCGAGGCTTTCCAGGCTCGTTTCTGGAGCAAGGGTTTCGTCCTTAATGTCAAATTGCTCGGTAAATAGTTGCTTGATCCGGGTCGCGGTGGTCATCGGCAAATGGCTCTCAGGAAATTCGCAGCACAATGTTGGCTACGCAGTCAATACAACACAAGGATACGCCGTTATTCCAAACAACGGCGTATTAAAATCTCAAACAATTCAACAAAAAGATCCATCTCTTCGTAGGAAATAGTCAATGCCGGTGCAAGCGTAAAGGTATTCTTATAATAGCCACCGATGTCCAATACCAAGCCGTAGCATTTTCCGCCGACTTGGGTATCTCCCTGCATCCCTGCTTGGAAAATGCGATCGGCCAATGCACGATCGGGTGTAAACCCATCGGGCTTGGTCATTTCTACCCGTAGCGCCAACCCAAGCCCGTCCACATCCCCGAGCACAGGATAGCGGTTTTGTAATTCCCGAAGCCGACCTAGGAGGTACGCACCTTTCTCGACCACGATGGTTGAGAAATCATGACGACGAATATACTCTAACGTCGCAAGACCCGCAGCCGTACCCAAGGGGTTGCTTGAAAAAGTAGAATGGGTAGAACCCGGTGGAAAGGCAGTCGGGTTGATCAGCTCTTCTCGTGCCCACAACCCGGATAACGGATTTAAGCCATTCGTAAGCGATTTTGCGAACGTAACGATATCAGGGGAAATGCCGAAATGCTCTGCCGCCCACAAGCGCCCCGTTCGATAAAATCCCATTTGGATCTCGTCATCCACCAAAAGAATATTATATTGGCGCAACAGATCCGCCAATTTTGAGAAATACCCAATCGGTGGAATAATATAACCACCGGTGGCTTGCACGGGCTCCATATAGAACGCAGCATATTCGGTTGCGTTGTCCTTACGGTCGATCACACCGTAATATTCTGTTTCAAACAATTGTGCGAATTGACGGAGACACTCAAAACCACACGACCCTTCGCCGGTACCGATTTCCTCTCGTCTGCTGCGCCCTTTTGTCGCAGCGTGGGCGGAAGAATGGCCATAGAAACATCGGTAGCAGTACGGGTATGGCACAAACTGGGCGCGGTTCGCAAAATGACCAAAACGCCGACGGTAACGGAAACTGCTGGTGATCTCGCTGGCCGCAAGGGTACGTCCATGGTATCCGCCCATAAAGGCAAACATCAGGGATTTGCCACCGCGTTGGCTACGCACCACTTTGAGACTGTCCTCTATAGCCTGTGCCCCACCGACGTTAAAGTGAACCCGCCCCCGTTGTCCAAACCGCTGTTCTGTTTCACGGGCGAGCGCGGTCGCGAGCAAGATTTTGGTTCGGTGCAGGTACTGGGAGGCTACTTGGGGGAGCGTCTCCATTTGGTGCTGATGGGCAGCCTCAATCTCCGGATTGCGGTAGCCGAAATTGACGGCGGAGTACCACATCTGAAAATCAAGGTAGGGAATGTCACCGCGCCCGTACAACCACACGCCTTCCGCGTGCGTGAAGATCGGTGGATCGTTGAGGTAGTGAACCGTATCCCCGTAGGAACAGTACTGTGACTCTAGCGCCAACAGTTCCTCATCGGTCAATGCATCATGTTCCATCAATATCTCCGAGAAACCCTGCCCTTCAGGGCCAGCTGTCAAGTCATAAGGTGCCGATCTTTTCCGGCGGTCAACTCGAGCGGGTGATGATCACCGGGACTAAGGCTGGTCAACACCTGGCCTGTTCTCACAAGCTCCGGCCTTCAGGCGGGGGTGGTTGACGTTCCATAGGGCGGGAGAGGATTCGTCACGCCCACCCGTGGGCAGAGGATGTAAATCATGGAGAAACCCGCGCAACACCCCCTCGATGGTTTTGAAGCCAGAAAAGGGGGTGTGGGACAACCCACGGACGTGACAGTGCCGGGTCAATCGGCCCTTGCTAAACACATAAGCAGCTTGCTCTGCCAGACAAAAATCACTCCGTCCATCGCCGATGTGAATAATGGGCATGTCTTTGCCGACATCGCTTGCAATGACACACTTGCAGGCACCCGCAGGACAACCGCGTTTTGCGTATGGAAATAAGGCGCGAAGGTGCCCTTCCTGTTCAGACGCAACGAGCTGGTTGGCGTACACAGGGATCCCCTGTAGCCCTGCCTTGGCGAGGAGTGTTTCGATCAGCACTTGAAAACCATCGCTCACAATGCCAAAGGGGATGCGCTGCTCCCGCAAGAACCCGACGAAACTCCCAAAAGACGCATCGACGGCATAACCACCACGCACGTACTCTAGGATCCGAGGCAGGGGTGCACGCAGCAGATCCACCTGTTGGATCAGGCATTCACGAGAACCGATCTGTCCACTTTCCCAGAGCTGCTCTGCTTCCTCCCAGCCGTGTGCTGCGAATGCGCGAATGACCGCATCGGTAATGTCCGTCTCGGTAACTGTGCCGTCGAAATCAATAGAAACGAAAAAAGGGAACTGGAGCATGGATCTCAGGGTACCATGAAGGAGCACCGGACGTGCGACGATCTGGCGTTTCGCTGCTCGTGGAAAGAGAGGCATGATAACAAATCAGCACGCACCTATACAATCACACGAAGTAAGCATGTGCATTGCTAGGCATGGTTTCTGCCGCTGCTTGCTTCAAGATCCATCGACCCGACTCTCTTTTTTCAACCCGAGTTCCTCTGCTTCGTTTGGGGCATAGCGACTGAGGTACATGGCTTGGGCAACCACAAAGACAAGGGTTAATCCCATCATTCCAAAGAGTTTAAAATCGACCCACGTGGCTTCGCTGAAGTGATAGGCCACGTATAGATTGGCCGTACCGGAGAGCACAAAAAAGAAAACCCATGCCAGGTTCAGGCGTGTCCAAATCAGGTGTGGCAAAGTGATCTGTGCACCCAACATGCGCTCTATGATGGTTTTACCACCGATCCATTGGCTGCCTAGGAAGGCACCCGCAAAAAGCCAGTTGACCACCGTTGGTTTCCATTTGATAAAGATGGGATTCTGAAAGATCAACGTGGCACTGCCCAAGACCAATATCATCGCAAGCGTCACCAAGTGCATGGTTTCAAAACGACGATACACCAACCAATAGCCTACGGTTTGGACAAAAGAGGCTACCATGGCCACGGCAGTGGCTACGTAAATGTCATATAATTTATAAGCGATAAAGAACAGCAAAACGGGAGAAAAGTCATATAATAGCTTCATTACTGCGCTCTTTTTGGGTTGTGTGGAGAGTACCGTTCCGCCTGTTTTCTGACACCCCACTTGGTTTGATTCCATGCACGTTCGTGGAACCAATACAAAGTTACTTTGGTCATAATTTCTGTGGCTGCAATTGTGGCTGCGAGGGTGGGTGTTCCCGTCAGAATCCAACTAACCACAAAGGTATCAAGCGTACCTGTAATACGCCAGGAGAGTGCTTTTGTAAGGCTTCTCAATCTTGTTTCCATGGTACTAAGATCTATCCAAGACAGCGCGTACAAAGGGTACCGTGAGGCGGTGTTGCGCAGCTAAAGAGGCTTGATCCAAGTAATCCAAGACGCTAAATAAAGATGCATTGTCGCGTGGCTGACGCCGTAACAGATAGCGTGCGACATCTTCGGGCAGATCCAACCCACGTGCTCGTGCCTTACTGCGCAATGCCTTTGCCTTATCAGCATCATCCAATTCCTGCACATGATAGACGGGCCCCCAATGGAGGCGGGAAGTCAGGTCTGCGAGTGTCAACCCAAGGGCACCGGGCGGTACTGTCCCTGCCGCACGCAGCACGGCACCAGAGTCCCGCAGACGGTTGTATAAATCACACAAAGCCCTCTCCCAGATGCCATGGCCTGCAATCTGCTCTAGATCATCCAGACACACCAGATCGAGGACTTCCAGATCGTCGAGTACCTCAGGGCCGTAGGCCAATAATGCACCCAACGATAGATAGGCAGCCGACGGCTGCATGCGACATGTCGCCTGCAAGAGATGGGATTTGCCTACGCCTGTACTGCCCCACAAATAGACGTAAGGCTCCGTGCCACAACGCAATACATCCATGAGCTCGCTGTTTGGTCCGGGAAGATAACTCTCAAACGTTACCCCTTCTCGTACCAGGAATGGGAGGGGCAACTGTTTTCCCGCAGAGAGCGCATCATGATTCATCAGTGTCTCCGAGAAACCACACCGTGAGGCGCGGGGATGAAAGGAGACGGTTTTAGGTAGCCGTCCGTTCAAGGTGCCGATCTTTCCCGGCTGTCAGCCCACTCGGAGTGGCAAGATAGTCCGATTGCTTACACCCAGACTGACAACCAGACTGACAACCAGGCTGGGCTTGGTCAACCTTGTGTTTGTTTTCACAAGCCCTCGCCTGAAGGTGGGGGCGATTGACGGTGCTGCTTGGACAAAGGAGATCGTTTGATCATCAAGGCACGACGACCCCAGACAAAGGTGTAGTGTACACCGCTGATCACGGTAGTCACCATCGTAATGTAGATCAGCCACGTGGTGAGCTGCTCACCCACAGGTGTCTTACCGGTAGCTGCCGTAATGATCACCACCAGCACCAACACAATTTGAATCAAGGTATTGATCTTGCTGAGACCTGCAGGATCCAAGCGATAACGTCCAATCCAGAAATGGTAGGCAACGGCACCCAGTACAATGAGGACGTCGCGGCCCAGGACGACGATCGCGAGCCATAAGGGGATTCGTCCCATCCAGGTCAACGCCAGAAAAGCGCCTACCAGCAAGAGTTTGTCGGCAATGGGATCCAGAATGGATCCAAAACGAGTGCCCCAATCGTACCGCTTCGCAAGGAATCCATCCAATCCATCGGACGCACCCGCCACAAGGAACAAGGCCAACGCAACCCAGTAGTCTCCCTTCCACAAGGCAAAGAGAAAGGGTGGCACCAACAGGATGCGCAGCAGGGTGATAAGGTTTGGAATATCTCGACGGGTCACGGTGCTGGGCGGTTAGGTAGATTGACTATTGTTTTTTATCTTTTGGAAGCGGCGACCAATGATAATACTGTGTCGTATCCTCGGAGTCCTGTGCTGTTTTCTCGGGCAACAAACGATCCACGCGAGGGAGATCAGCAGACAGCGCCGTACCCGCAGAAGACTCCACGTAGAAGGCAATGCGCCCCACCGGATCGAGTTGGGTGGGCACCATCCGAGCCACACTGGGGAGAGCCTCTAGACGCGCCCGCAACTCGGCATAGTCCGCCAAAGAGACCACACCCGTGACTACTAAGTGCGTCGTCTGTTTCGGAACGATGGGTACACTGCTGGAAACCGGAGTGCCAATGCGCAAGTGCTCCGCCAACTGATCAACGCCCATCGTTAAAGCAGCCTCTGGCAGCGCACCCACCGTGTTCCACCTTTCCAAGCGTTTCCCTCGCACCAAGGTCCAGCGAACTGTCCAGGGTGCGTTTCCTTGGGTCTTGGTCAAGACGCCTATCCAGAATGCCTCCACGGCATAGCCTGCCGATGCTTGGCGCAAGGTTTCGATCAGTGCCCCCTGCCCTTTGGCGAGCGAGAGAGAGGTTTCTAACCAATCTAGCATAGGCCATACAAGGGGTATAGCCCTGCGATTGGCCTCCTCCTGGAGGGGGGCTTGGTAGGGGGAAGGCCCGTCGCTGTTGGCCAGTTGCGCCACGCCGTCTTCGCCTGTCACGAGCAGCCAGACCAGAGTAGAAGGCCGAGATCCGCTCCAGGGAGAAACACCACGTCGGTTGATCAAGTGATCAACACCTGCGGGTTCAAAATCGATCACCAAGCGGTAGCCAGTGGCCATCGATTCGTAGCGGTAGCGTAACACGAGATCCTCGACACGTTGTCGAGGCAAGACCGACACCGTGCGTCCAGCGACCCGTGCAAACACCTCCCCGAGTGCTGTACGAAAGGCGGCGGCACGTTCTTCTATGCCTTGTCCTGTCACCGAGACGGTCGCTTGATACAAGTCACCCACCGTTTGAACGGCTGAGACAGGTCTATCCCAGGAAGTGAACAGGACAAGTATCGTCCACCATGAGTATGTGATCCAGCATTTGCGCACCATGCGCAGAACGCTATGCGAGCGCAGGGTGTAAGTCAAGACCTCCGTGCACAAGGAACTGATCTCCTATGGGATACTGATCTCGTCACGGTTGGAGGTTCTTGTATTCTTCGTAGTAGAACCGATTACGTCCCATGCGCTTTGCCAAATAGAGTTGGCGATCGGCTTCTTTTAACAGGTCGGTGACGGTGCTGCTCATGTGTGGGATGGTGGTCACAACGCCCATGCTTACCGTGAGAAAGGGAGAAACATCTGATTTCTGATGTGGAATGGCGAGTTCAGCAATGGCCTCTTGAATTTTCTCGGCGACATGAATAGCACCGCTCAGAGAGGTTCCAGGCATGACGCAACAGAACTCTTCACCGCCATACCGAGCGACCAGATCGGTTGATCGTTCTACGATTTTCTGCAGCGTTGCAGCCACTTGTTGTAAGCAGAGATCACCAGCCAGGTGTCCGTAATAATTGTTGTAATGTCCAAAATAGTCCACATCGAGCATAATGACAGAAAGACCTGTGGAACCGCCACGAACACCGCGCTGCCATTCTTGTGTGAGAAATTTATCAAACCGATGTCTGTTGGCAAGGCCAGTCAGAAAGTCTTTGACGGCCAAAGAACGCAATTCATCTGTTTTTTGTTTAAGATCTAAGTGGGTTTTAATACGCGCACGCAAGATAATGGGGTTCACTGGCTTAATTACATAATCGACTCCACCGACGAGGAAACCCTCACTTTCATGTTGTGTGTCGGACATAGAGGTCACAAAGATCACGGGGATGTCCTTGGTCTCATCTTCGGTTTTGAGTTTTGCACATACGGCATATCCACCGAGTCCTGGCATCATGACATCAAGCAAAACGAGATCTGGCCTTTGAGAGGCAGCAAGATCCAAACCGATTTCACCATTTGAGGCAACGAGTATCCGATACTCTCCACTCAACAAGGATCCAAAGACTGAGAGATTGTTCGGATCGTCATCTACTACAAGGATTGTTGATCTTTTGTTGTTCTCAGGCATGTTCTTATTTTCCTAGCATTTCTTCGATACGCCTCAAACAAACCAAAGCAGTCTTAAAATCGAAGACATTGACTGCATCACGTAGGCCGTTCACTTCTGCATCAACACCCTTGCCTCGCAAGGATGGTAACAGGATATGACATTGTTCGGTCACATGGAAATCGCCGGTGGAGAGACCTTGCCGCAACGCCTCAGACCATCCTTCGAGGAGCGGAGTAGAAAGCGGGGTGGAAGGGTGATGTTGTTCAATTTCTGCCAAATGTTCCACAATACGCTGTTCAGCATCACGCACTTTTTCTAACCGTTCTTCTAAGCGTCGTAGCCTGGATTCTGCTATATCGCCGGTTTCTGTAAGTTCTTTTTCACAGGCAACGCTGAGATCATGGATCGCCCGTGCGGAGATGGTACCAGCGGCCCCTTTTAATTTGTGTAAGAATCGCTGTATTTCCTCAATCTTGCCTGCTTCGAGCAATTCTCGCAGGAAAGAGGCATCGACCCCTACATACTGCTTACTGAATGACATGATCAGACTGGCCAACAAAGATTCGTCTCCATCCAGTCGTTGTAGCCCTTGTTGTAGATCAATGCCAGGCAGTGTTTCAGGCAGTGCAGCTTTTCTCTTTTTTGGTATGATTTGTATCGGTTCGTGATGTGCGGGTTTTGTGTGTTCTGAACGGAATTGTGCTAGAAGCGTATACAGTCCTTTGACATCCACGGGCTTGGTCAGATAGTCATTCATCCCAAGGGAAAAACACCGTTCTCTCTCCAAGGTAATGGCGTGTGCGGTCATGGCCACGATGGGTAGCTCTGTTGCGGAGAATTGTTTGCGTAGTAATTGGGTTGCCTCATAGCCGTCCATAATCGGCATTTGTAGATCCATGAAGACCACATCGTAGTGTTGTTTTTCCTCTACAATGATCTTGATAGCTTCCTGTCCATTGGCTGCACGTTGCGCAAACACTCCTGCATTGCTTAAGATGCCCTCGGCTACTTGCCAGTTGATGTCATGATCTTCCACGACCAAAACCCGCATCCCGTGCAACTGGAGGGTATTCTGCGTCACGGTCGTTTGCTGTGCATCGTACACCTGATTGGGATCCGTTCCAAAAACATCCATGAGATTGTTCAGCAACAGGGATGGTGTGATGGGTTTGATCATGAATCGATCGATCCCAATTTCAATACTTTGTCTGACTATTTCTTGTGATCCAAAAGCGGTCATCATAATCACGGTTGGTTGCGTGATGTGAGGATGGAGTATAATGCGTCGTGCTGTTTCTAGGCCATCCATTTCGTGCATTTTCCAGTCCAACAGCACCACTTGGTAAGGATTGTTTTCTTTGGTCGCTTGTTCTAATTCTAAAAGTGCACTCGCGCCTGAATGAACAGCATGTGTAGAAGAAACAAAATCTTGCAGTATATGATCCACAATATCACAGGCAATAGGATTGTCATCCACAATCAATATACGTGCTTTCTGCATACGGGACGCCACCTCTGAATAGTGGCGTCGCGGTGTCAATGCTGGCTTGGCAAATACAGCCGTAAAACCAAAGCAACTGCCTTGACCCAACACACTCTCGACCCAGATTTGCCCTCCCATCATCTCGACGAGTCGTTTGCAGATGGCAAGCCCAAGACCGGTGCCACCATAATGACGGGTCGTGGAGGTATCTGCCTGGCTAAACGCTTGAAACAATTTTCCCATCTGTTCTGTGCTGAGACCAATGCCATGGTCTTGCACGGAAAAACGCAAGACAATCTGCTGATCGTCAGAAGAAACATCACGCACTTGATACAAGATATCCCCGGACGCTGAGAATTTGACCGCGTTGGTACCGAGGTTGATCAAGATTTGCTCTAATCGGAACGGATCTCCTAGGAGGATTTGTGGGGTGGACATAGGTATATCGAACAATATTTCCAGTCCCTTTTCCTCTGCATGAACTGCGATCATCGCAGAGACTTTCTCTATGACATCACTCAGTTCAAACGCCACCTGCTCTAAATGAAGTTTGTTCGCCTCAATCTTGGAGAAATCGAGGATATCATCGATGATCCGAAGCAACGATTGACCTGCGGCTTGCATTTTACGCACCTGATCGCGTTGACGGGGATCGAGTGGCGTTTGGGCGAGCAGATGTCCCATGCCAATAATGGTATTCATGGGCGTTCGGATCTCGTGGCTCATGTTTGCCAAGAATTCACTTTTGGCGGTATTCAGCTGTTTCTCTCTTCTCGCGGATTGAAGTTCCGTAATGTCGCGAAAAATGAGTACCTCACCCGTAGCGACGCCCTCTTCTATCAGGGGGGTTGCCGTCACTTCTGCGAGGAAAGGGGTGCCATCCCGTCGCCAGAAGGTAGTCATATCGACATGTACAATGACGCACTGGCTGAGTTTGACATGGGTCTCGCATTCTTCTCTGGGGTAAGGGGTTCCATCGGGATGGGAGTGGTGACACCGATCATGAAATATTTTCCCGACCATCTCTTCAGAAGACCAACCGAGGATTCGGCTTGTGGCTGGATTGGAGAAAATGATATGTCCATCGTGATCGAGTCCACAGATTCCATCGCCAACGGTATCCAGGATCAACTGGTTTCTGTAATGCAGGGCACTCAACTGCTCGGTACGTTCCTCCACGAGTTTTTCAAGGTGTTGGCGGTATTGTACACGTTCATTGTGATTGTTGACGGTTGCATGTGCTGTGGCCATGATAATCTGTGCCACTTGCGTGATCTCATCGGTGTGCTTTCCTTGCGCTTGGCGTAGAGATTTCTCCATTTCAGAGGTAATGCTGTGGTATGCGGAGAATTCGTTGATTGCATTGCCCAATGCAGCAATCCGTCTGGTTTGGCGCAGAAGCCAGAAACCAATAGTTCTTGAAAAAAGAAGGAATGCCACGAACAAGATGGCAGCCATTTCTCCGATGAATCTTGTGGTCGATACAGAAGACATGGCTGGGAACATGAGACGAAGCCGAATTACTTCGTCTGCTTTTGTCAACAAAAAGAAATCTCGAATTTCTTCGTTCTCTGCCTTTGGGAGGATGGGTGAGTCATTCAACGCAGTCTGTCCAGCGGAGCTGGCCACTGGTTGATCGTTATAGAATAGGGTAAGGGTTGTATTCCGTCCATCGATGGAATACAAAAGAGCGTTGTCTATTCGGAAAAAAACAGCGATTCGACCTGTGCCTTGCTTCTCTCCAAGCCAGATGGATTCTTGTAGCACCCGGTAGAGCTGTTCGGTGGTGTGATCTAGATAATATCCATTCTTCTCTTCTGGTTGCAAGGGGATGTTGGATACGCCAATAGGATCGCCAAAATCGAATACACGATGTCCTTTTCCGTCCTGAATGATAAGATGCTGAAGGCGTTGATCGATGCCTTGTGTAATGAGAAATGCGGCAATATGTTCTTCCACAAGCGATTGTCTTTCTAGAATACGGCTAAATTCGATGCCAGTTTTTAGGGTATGTGTGATGGTTTTCCATTCTTTCTCGACTTCTCGCCACTCCGTTTTATACAGGGCGAGTAGGCTCTCGACGTGTTCGTGTGCAATCCCCTGTAACGCATTGGATCGGGAGATCACCATCATGGTGGCAATCAACACACACAAAAACACAAGGCTCCATGCCAAACGCAGGATCGCTTGTTTGGCAAAAGAGCGGTTCATGGGCTACGTCCAGCCCATCTTTCGTTGATCATGCCTTCTAGGAGAGGATGGTATAGCGGAAAGAGTTGTTCTGTTTCGTGCATTTGGCGGGTAGAAAAGCGACCGTCACGGCTGAAGAGATCGGGATGCTGCTGGAGCACTTGGATCAACGCATCCCGCTCTTCAGGATCGGTTACGCTCAGGGTATCGATCAGTTGCACATGCGTGTGACTGCCGATCCATGCTAAACTTTTTTGTAGCATGTGCACCATTGTGGCCACCTTGTTTGGTGTTTTTGTCATCACCTCTTGGCGGGTTGCCAATGTGATATAGAGACCAGGTGCATGCAGGGTTTCATTTTCCAGGAAAAATACCAATCCTGCCTTCTGGAGGCGAGAAGCGAACGGCTCGTTTCCCATGATGGCATCGACTGTATCGGAAAGAATCAGTGCAGAGAGCTCTCTCCAATTCTGACCCGTGGGGACGATGTGCACAGCATCAAGGCCAACACCGTTGGAAGCCAGCAGTTGTTTCAACAATTGTTCCGAGGTGCTCTGCACAGGAGCTGATCCGGCATTGACGGCAATGATCTTTCCTTTCAGATCGGCGATAGATTTTATTTGATCGTGTAGGTTGGCGCGAACCATCAGCACGAAGACAGGGGCATGATCCACTGGCGCAAGGATCACTACATCGTTTCCTGCAGCACGAGAAGACATCACTGCCGGAATCCCAGCTACCGCAAAATCAGCGTTACGCATCACCAACTGGCGAAGAGCGGTTGCACCACTCTCGGTGTAGACGATCTGAAGTGCTATGCCCTGTTCTTGATCAGCACCCATTCTTGGAATCAATTCTACTGGTAGAAAAGACAGTGCGTGTGGACCCGGCATACTGAGCACGAATCGTTCCAACGCCACCGCAGGCATAGATACCCATGCCAGTACAAGTGTCGCAATCCAGGCAACGAACAGATTCATTAAATCATCCTAGATTGTTTTACTGGATAAGAAATCGGTTGTAAAATGAGAAAGATCAGAGTATATCATCACGTCATCTGTATCTTTTAATGCGCTGAGCGTTGTTTCTCCGTTGCCTGTAAGGACAAGGACGGGTTTTCCACCGGCTGCACGCGCTGCCTGGATATCTCTCAGAGAATCACCCACACAAGCGACTCCTTCAAGACGGATAGAAAGACAACGTGCGATTTCATGGTACATACCAGGTTGTGGTTTACGACAATTGCAATTTTCCCAAGGCCCGTGCGGACAAAAGAAAATGGCTTCTATGCGACCACCCAGGGAAGCAAGCTGCCTCTCTAGTTTCGCATGGATGAGAATGAGTGCATCCATGTCGAACAGACCCCGTGCAAGACCTGCCTGGTTGGTCGCCACTACAACGCGATGACCTGCCTGACAAAGCTGAGCGATGGCTTCAATGCTGCCCGGAATGGCGATCCATTCTGCGGGTGACTTAATATATTGATCCGAGTCGTAGTTAATCACTCCGTCACGATCGAGGATGACCGTGGCCATTGTCATCAATGCCTCCGTTTCAGTCCACGCCCTTACGAGGGCGATGAGGCGAGGAGGTAGCTTCGTCTCCGTCCCCATGACAAAGAGCCTACATCGGTTGTCTTCAGCACTTAGCGTCTGAGGAAGCGCATCAGGGTGCAAGTCTTGTAGTTCGTTGCAACGTTGCCCGATTGCTCGAAACCGACCCAAGGCCTAGGCTTGTTTTCACAAGTCCCCGCCTTTAGGCAAGGGTGGTTGGTAGGGTGCTATCGTGCGACTTCGGTGGGGCAGAGGTAACTAAACTACCCCATGGCTACGTCATGGGATTTCAAGGATGAACCCACCGGGGTCTTTAGGCGCTCGCGTTTCCGCTACACCCTCCTGACCGTGACCGATGGCAATTCCTCTTCAAACGACCCACTCTGACGGTTCAATACACCGTGATCGTACTCGAAGGTTCAATCTTCGCGGGTGCATGACGCAACCACCCTGCTTGTAACAGCGCAGGTTTCTGAGCTACCCACCTTTCTGAAACGTGGGACGGGTGGCACGCACAATGTACAGCACGTTATCGTATCGTGCAAGGTTGAGTATTTTCCAATCCTGACATGAGCCTGAACGAAGGTGGTCTGTGAGGTGTTGCTCAGGCGGCGCGTTGTTTGGTTTTGTGAATAAATTGAAAGAGTTCTGTCCTGGTCTCGTTGAGACGTTGGGCGGCTTCATTATCGCTACATTCAGCGGCGATTGCATCCAGTTTTT
>CAIJYR010000173.1 GCA_903824965.1 uncultured Thiotrichales bacterium | reverse complement strand
TCGCCTTGTTCATGAGGGCAGTAGCGAGATTGGGTTCTAGTTCCCGCCGCCCCTCCTGCTCCACGAGGCGCTTGTAGATGGCAATGGCCTGATCGTAGAAATGAACCGCCTCGGTCAGTTGGCCCATACTCTGGAAAGTATTCGCCTTGTTCATGAGGGTAGTAGCGAGATTGGGTTCTAGTTCCCGCCGCCCCTCCTGCTCCACGAGGCGCTTGTAGATGGCGATGGCCTGATCGTAGTGCTCCACCGCCTCGGTCAGTTGGCCCATATTCTTGAGCACAATCGCCTTATTCATGAGGGCATTGGCAAGATATGGCTCTAGTTCCCGCCGTCCCTCCTGATCCACGAGTCTCTGATAAATGGCAATAGCCTGATCGTAGGCCGCCACCGCCTCTGACAATTGGCCCATTTGATTGAGCGCATTGGCGTTGTTCATGAAGGTTATGGCAAGGTTGTTTTCTAGTTCCCGCCGCCCTTCCTGCTTCACGAGGCGCTGAAGAATCGCAATGGTACGGTCATACATCCTCAATCGACCAGCAAAATCGTCGAGATACTCGTAGATAAAGGCTTTCTGTACACAGAGAACCGCCAGTTGTTCTTCCAACTCACTACTGCCAGACTGCACCAACCGATTCAGGATTCGGTAGGCTTCCTCGTACAGCGCCAGATCACCCGTGGCTTGTCCCTTGCGGCTGATTGTTTGGGGTGCGTTCGAGCGATCTACTTCTGTTGGATCGCGTCCATCCGCAAGAAAAGCTATTTTCAACCAATCGAATGGATCATGCCATTGCACGCCTCCCACTCGTCGGTCGTGGTCGTGCTTTACCCGATCGCTTGCCTTCATGAAAGTTGGCTTGGCGCGTGGATAGCGTTGCCCCCCACACAGACTCGGATAGAGATCCACCAAGGCATCGGCCGCTTCTAGGAGACTAGGCCAGCGATCCGTTGGTGTCTCCTGGAAACAGCGGCGCAATATGTCCGCTACTGCAGCGGGTAATTCTAAAATCCATCCGAATGGATTCTGGATTGGGTTTGCCTGTAACGCCTCCAGCACCTCAAGCGCATTGGGGCCGTTATAGGGCGGATCCTCTCCGTAAAACATGGCAAGCACACTGAGTCCCCAACTCCAAGTATCTGTATGCCGTGTGATCCTTTCTGCTGGCCTGTCTATATCCTGCGTGAGCCTTTCCTGTTCCCGCCATTGTTCTGGACTGCAATAGGCATCGGTATGACCTGCATAGGTGACACCATGCGTCCCCTTGCCACCCTTGTGAACAATGATTTTTGATGTGCCCACCGCACGACGCACCCGCATCAATCCGAAGTCTGCAACCTTCAGTATGCCTTTGCCATCCAGTAGGGCGTTACCAGGCTTCACGTCCTGATGCACCTGACCCAGTTCATGAAGGGCGTGCAAACCCCAAGCGTATTGAATGGCCAAATCGAGCAGCGCCTCCATACGACTCAGGCTTTCCGTTCCTAACCGTTTTTGCAGGGAACCACCCTCCATGTAGTCCGTGAAGATGACATGCTCTTCACCAATCGTCCGAAAAAAACGCAGAGGCAACACATGGGGGTGCTGCGGCAGATCCAGCCATACTCTCATCTCTCGCAAGAATTGAGTACGAGATTCATCATCCATAAAATGGGTACGCTTGGCGGCGTAATGCAATCCATTATGCTGATCGAGCACCAGGTACACCGTGCCCATTCCGCCTTTACCTAATACGCGCTCAATCCGAAAGTCCCCTAGAATAATTTCTCCGACCTTCCAACTCACAGGGGCGTTCTTATTGTCGTCACCCATACGTGTTCTCCGTTCTTTTCGCTTTTAGCACCCATATTTCTTCTTGTTCTTTTGGCGTCTGCATCGCGTACACCGTAAAGCGGCACACTCCAGCCAATTCACACTGGCGTGCCAAACAGCACAGGCTCCGTCCAGTTTACCCAATCTCATCGAACAGCGATCTTGGTCGCCAGTCTGCCCCGCCTCCCTCAGCCGCCTCCTGTCCAACCTTTGCCTTACAACTGGCACTGTAATCTTATCATCTCTTTCTCTATGGACATAGCTTGGCTCATTGTCCACTCTTTGGGGGCCACGCCAAGCGATCAAGCGATAAATGACTGGTGTAATGGACAGGCAACAGGTACAATACTCTGATCTTCGCTGACCTAGCTTCTCGTCTTAGGCAGCGTCTTGTCTCCCGTTGCTCCTTTAGGTTCCACCACCTGTTCCTTAGTATACGGAGCGGGTAGGGAAGTGCTCGTGTCATTCACAGAAAACCCTCTTGACGACGCGCTACTGCGCGCCATTGATGCTTGCGGCTACACCGTCCCAACGGATATTCAACGTGCAGCGATTCCTGCTGCGCTTTCTGGGTCGGATATCTTCGCCTCGGCCCAGACCGGTACCGGCAAAACAGCCGCTTTCGTGATTCCTGCTTTGCAGCGACTCACGCAACCCACAGAAACCCGTGGTCGTGGGCCACGGGTACTCATCCTCACCCCCACCCGAGAGTTGGCCAACCAGGTCACGGAATCCGTCCGCAATCTAGGCCGCTTCTTGCGGGTGCGCAGTGCAACCGTGGTGGGCGGGGTTGCGTATCCACCGCAGCTACGTCTGTTAGAACGTCCCCTGGATTTGTTGGTCGCCACCCCAGGACGTCTCATCGACCACATGGAAAACCGACGCGCCGACCTGTCGCGGGTAGAAATCCTGGTGCTGGATGAAGCAGACCGCATGTTGGATCTCGGTTTCATCGATGCTGTACGCTCCATCGCTGCCGCCACCCCGTCCAAGCGTCAAACCCTCCTGTTCTCGGCCACCCTAGAGGGACGCGTGCTGGCCATTGCTGCCGATCTTCTGCGCAATCCAGTCGAAATCCGCCTGAGCAAGGCCGAGGATCGCCACATCGGCATCGATCAATGTGTCCACCAAGCCGATGACTTGGCCCACAAAGAACGTCTGTTGGATCACTGGCTGTCCCAGACAGAACTGACCCAAGCACTCATCTTCACCGCGACCAAACGAGATGCCGACCGCTTGGCCCAAACCCTGGCCGCCCGTGGCCATTCCACGGCAGCCCTCCATGGCGATCTGCCCCAGCGTGATCGCAATCGCATCATGGAGCGCATGAGAATGCAGCACCTGCGCCTGTTGGTAGCAACTGACGTGGCGGCCCGTGGTCTGGATATTCGTACCCTGAGCCATGTGATCAATTACGATCTGCCCATGGTGGCCGAAGATTATATCCACCGCATCGGCCGAACCGGACGTGCAGGTGCGACCGGAACCGCCATCTCCTTCGTAGGGCCAGGAGATTGGGCACGCTTGGCGGGCATCGAACGACTGACCGGGGCACGTCTCACCCGTGAGATCATTCCCGGGCTAGAGCCACGCCAGCAAGAGCCACGCCGTTTTTCCGGTGCCAAGGGCAAACCATCCCCGCACGGACGACACCGATCGGCAGCACCAGCGAGCCGAAGCCGACCACGCGGTACCGGCCGATCGCCACGCGTCTAGCCGTGGTGTTCCCGACTCAGGGTGGAGGAGATCCCTCCCTGGCGCAAGCGTTCCTGCACTTGGCTCGCTTGTCCTATATCCTGAAAAAGCCCTAGGCGAACTTTGTGCCATACCTCTTGAGGGATCAGCCCCCACCACCGTCTGAGTGGTGGAGGTAATCCCCATCAAAGCAAGACGTGCTCGCAAACGATCAGCGTTTTACGGCATACGGAACGCACCCGCCTGCAGTAGAGGAACCAATGCGGTATCGAATCTTGTCGGGTTCCGGACGATTGCATAGATGTTAGACGTCGTGCATTATTCAGCAGTCGTGCAGCCATGCATGAAGCGGCCAGTCGATCGGCAGTAAGCCGTCTCCTCAGACGCCACGGCATTGCCCACCTGCCTGTGGAAGCCGATCCAGCAACACCACATAAGCCATTCAAACTCTACGAACCAGACTATCTGCATATGGACATCAAACACTTACCAAAAATGCCTGACGAAGCTGAGTGGCGTTATAGCAAGCGCACGATCAAATAATTGCCTGGTTTCCCGATGAAACCCCGCATCGAAGAAGTGGGGAGGGGCTTGGGGAGGGATTGATCTTTTGACTTTTCATCTTTTTATGTGACTTCAGCTATATTTGAATAGATACTATTTATTCGGTAAACCTAAAAAGCGCAGTTGGATGCCGAAATGTGATTTTTCCTGTGCATAAACAGATGATTGCGTGGCACGCTCTCAACTGCTCTGCAAACAACCTGAAATTGCTGAAACCCTTATGCAGCAAGGCTTCCAACTTGTTTGAGTGCCTTAACTGCGTTTTCTAGGATAAATAAAGATCCATCAGAAAAAGTAAAACCCAGAAAACTACTGCTCCCCAACTCCTCTCCGCAAGGCAGAGGGGCAATCTGAAAGTCATAAAGACATGGCACTTATTTTTGAAGCAAGCAGTGGCGGTTCCCTCCAAGGGACAGTACGTGTTCCTGGAGACAAGTCTATTTCTCATCGATCGATTATGCTCGGTGCCCTGGCAGACGGCCTGACCGAGGTCAGCGGATTCCTAGAAGGAGAAGACACACTCGCAACCTTGCATGCCTTCCAAAGCATGGGAGTGCGCGTCGAAAGACCCGCTGGCTACGGTGTGTTGCATATCCATGGCGTTGGCATGCAGGGCTTGCGCGAACCGTCGGAACCCCTGGATCTCGGCAATTCAGGTACTTCCATGCGTCTCATGACGGGACTGCTGGTCGGTCAAGCGTTTGATACGGTGCTGGTAGGAGACCCTTCTCTCTCCCAACGCCCGATGCGTCGCGTCATCGACCCGTTGGCACAAATGGGTGCACTCATCGAAGCAAGCGCGACGGGTACAGCACCCTTGCGGGTACGGGGTGGGCACGCTCTGCGCGGCATTGCCTATCGGTTGCCCATGGCAAGCGCACAAGTGAAATCTGCCCTGTTGTTGGCGGGCTTATATGCGGCCGGACGTACCACCCTCACAGAACCCGCGAGTACCCGTGACCACACCGAGCGGATGCTGATGGGTTTTGGGTATGACCTAGAACAACACGGTTCCAGTGTCAGCCTCACAGGAGGTGGACGTCTGCGTGCCACACGCATTGACATTCCTGGGGATCTTTCTTCGGCGGCGTTTTTTTTGGTGGGGGCGTCGATTGCGCCGGGTTCTGACCTTCTCATAGAACATGTGGGCATCAATCCCACACGCACAGGCATCCTACACATCCTGAAAGCCATGGGTGCGAATATTCAAATCATGAACGAACGCATCGTGGGCGGTGAATCGGTGGCCGATCTGCGGGTACGCCATGCGCCCCTACATGGCATTGCTATTCCGCCGGAATGGGTGCCGCTCGCCATCGATGAGTTCCCTGCACTCTTCATCGCTGCTGCCTGTGCCGAGGGAGATACCACGCTCATCGGTGCCGCAGAATTGCGCGTCAAAGAGAGTGATCGCATCCAGACGATGGCGGACGGTTTACGTGCGGTCGGTGTCGATGCTACACCCACACCAGACGGCATGGTGATCCGTGGGGGCGCTGGTTCTGGAGGGATGCACGGCGCTGAAATCGATAGCCACGGGGATCATCGCATCGCAATGGCCTTCGCCATCGCAGCACTGCGTGCGAGAGATACCGTGCGCATTGTAGACTGTGCAAACGTCAACACCTCTTTTCCTGGCTTTGTGACGCTCGCCAGTCGTGCCGGACTCTCAATTCGTGCGTTTACAGCCTGAAGGCGGATTTTCTTTCATAACCGCTTGAACCAGAAAGATCTGAAGTGGTAGTATCTCTAGGTAGTTTGTGGGCTTCAAACGCCCTGCACGCATGGTGCATGCAGGCGTACCGTTTAGAGTAGGCGGTCTACCCTGGCGAGGTAGACTCTTCCCTCCACCCAACCCGCGTTCCCCGCGGTTTCCAATCGGGTTTGCCGCAATGGGCTGACCTGGGGCTTCACCGTTATGAGCGAAAGCTTTGCACAAATGTTTGAAGAAAGTCTGGCCGGCAAACAAATGCGGCCAGGAACCATCGTCAGCGGTTATATCGTAGACATACGCAACGATGTAGTCGTGGTCAATGCGGGCCTAAAATCCGAGGGAATCATTCCCATCGAGCAGTTCCGCAATGAAAACGGGGAACTTGAGGTATCGGTGGGCGACACCGTGGATGTTGCCCTGGATGCGGTGGAAGACGGCTTCGGCGAGACCAAACTCTCCCGTGAAAAAGCCAAACGCGCCCAATCCTGGACACACCTAGAGAAAGCGTTTGAGCAGTCCTTGACCGTCATGGGTCTCATCACTGGTAAAGTGAAGGGGGGCTTCACGGTCGACATTGAGGACATTCGCGCCTTCCTGCCTGGTTCTCTCGTGGATGTTCGTCCAGTGCGCGACCCCAGTTATCTGGAAGGAAAAACACTGGAATTTAAGGTGATTAAGCTGGATCGCAAGCGTAACAACGTTGTGGTCTCGCGTCGTGCTGTGGTGGAGAGCGAAACCAGTGCAGAACGTGATGCACTGCTCGAAAGTCTGCACGAAGGCATGGTCACCCGTGGCGTGGTTAAGAACCTGACCGATTATGGTGCCTTTGTGGATCTCGGCGGGATCGATGGCCTGTTGCACATCACCGACATGGCATGGAAACGCGTCAAACACCCCTCCGAAGTGGTGGCCGTGGGCGACGAACTCGAAGTCAAGGTGCTGAAGTTCGATCGCGATCGTACCCGTGTTTCGTTGGGTCTGAAGCAGCTTGGCGAAGATCCATGGGAAGCCATCTCGCGCCGCTATCCATCGGGCAAGCGGTTGTTTGGCAAGGTGACCAACATTGCGGATTACGGTTGCTTTGTAGAAGTCGAGGAAGGGGTGGAAGGGTTGGTGCACGTTTCTGAGATGGATTGGACCAACAAAAATATCCATCCTTCCAAGCTGGTGCAGATCGGCGACGAAGCAGAAGTGATCGTGTTGGACATTGACGAAGATCGTCGTCGTATCTCGTTGGGCATGAAACAATGTCAGCCCAACCCGTGGGAAGAGTTTGCCTCCACCCACAACAAGGGCGATCGGGTCAGCGGTACCATCAAGTCCATTACGGATTTTGGTATTTTCATTGGATTGGATGGCGGCATTGACGGTCTTGTGCACCTTTCTGACATTGCTTGGAATGTGCCCGGGGAAGAGGCCGTACGCAATTACAAAAAGGGCGATCAGGTAGATGCCGTGGTGCTTGCCGTAGACGGTGAGCGCGAACGCATCTCGCTTGGTGTGAAGCAACTTGCCCAGGATCCATTCTCCAATTATGTTACGGTTCATCCCAAGGGCAGTATCGTCAAGGGTGTCGTCAAGGAAGTGGATGCACGCGGCGCACTGATTGAGCTAGAACCTGGGGTAGAGGGCAATTTGCGTGCCTCTGAAGTGTCCCGTGACCGTGTCGAGGATGCACGAACCCATCTGAAGGTCGGGGACGCTATCGAGGCCAAGTTCATTGGGGTGGATCGTAAGAACCGCTCGATCACCCTCTCGATCAAGGCCAAAGACTCGCAAGAGGAAGTGGAGTCTGTTCAGGACTATGGTCGATCCAACGTATCGTCCGCCACGACCCTCGGAGACTTGATCAAAGAGCAGATGGATCGCAACGAGTAACGAGTAAGAGGTGCGTGCTAAAGGGCACTGCGTGACTCGGTGTATAAGCTCTTTTCTGGTACTACTGGAGACGGGAAACCGTCTCCTTTTCTCATCGCGCCCATCAAGGGCGCAGATTGCAACAAACAAACAAGAAACGGAGACATTGATGACCAAATCCGATCTGATCGATGTCATCGCGCACAGGCAGAGCCATCTTGCTTACAAGGATGTTGAGTTGGCCGTTAAGTCATTGATCGATCACATCGCACAGGCACTGGCGAGTGGGGATCGTGTCGAAGTTCGGGGTTTTGGCAGTTTTTCGCTACATTATCGTCCCCAGCGCATTGGTCGCAATCCAAAGACGGGTACCGCCGTTCGCCTGGAGGGAAAATACGTGCCACACTTTAAAGCGGGTAAACTGCTTAGGGAGCGTGTTCGTTCGGGCAACGCTGCCATCGTTCCGGCACGAACCGACGCCTTTGATGCTGATGGTGATTGAACAGTAGTAGAACATGGCTCTGATTCATTGGTGTTTTCGGGATGTGGGAACTACTGTTAGTGCCAATTGCGGCTGCTGTAGGATGGGTGGCAGCGCGGCACCACTGCAACCGATGTAGTGTCAGCACCCGACGAGGGTGGTCTTCGGGCTACTTTCAAGGATTGAACTATCTCCTGAACGAACAGCCGGACAAAGCCATTGAGGTCTTTACACGGATCGTAGAAATGGATGGAGAGACCGTTGAGACCCAGCTCGCCCTTGGCAACCTGTTTCGTCGTCGGGGCGAGGTTTCTCGTGCCATCGGTCTGCATCAAGACATTTTTGCCCGCCCAAACCTAGACCGATACCAACGTACCCAGGCACTCCTTGAACTCGGGCAGGACTATATGCGTGCGGGTCTTTTCGATCGGGCCGAGGATCTCTTTCTCGAACTGGTCGGAATGGATGCACACAGCGTCTTGGCATTGCGCTGTTTGGTGGACATCTATCAGCAGGAAAAAGACTGGGAAAAGGCTATCTCGACCTTACAACGTCTAGGTTCGGCGCAACCTGGGATCGCGCATTATTGTTGTGAATTGGCTGAAATCGAGACCGACAAGGAAGACTATCCACGGGCAAGAGCACTGTTGGATCGTGCCTTGAAGCTTGATCCTCTCTGTGTGCGTGCGAGCCTCTTAGAAAGTCGAATCGCCAACCATATCGGCAACCATCGTGCCGCGCTGGAGGCGTTACACCACGTGGAACATCAAGATCCGGATTTCCTGGGAGAAATTATCGATCCCCTCAGAACCGCGTACGCTGCCTTGGGCGCACAGGAAGAAATGGAAGACTACCTGAGTGGTTTATTGCAACGCTATGACAATACATTGCTCACGATTGCAAACGCCGAGTTGGTCAAGGTGCGTGCTGGTGATTTGGCGGCCATTGTCTTTCTCAGTGATTCCTTGCATCGTTCTCCTTCGGTACGTGGTGTCAAGCGCCTGATAGAACTCGACCTTGCACACCACGAGGGTCAAACCCATGAGCACCTCCTGTTGATCAGCAACCTGCTAGGACAACTCCTTGCGGCGCGTCCCCTCTACTGTTGCAGCCAATGTGGGTTCACCGGAAAATCGTTGCATTGGCAGTGTCCCAGTTGTAAATCTTGGAGTACCGTGCGACCGATTCAGGGCTTAGAAAGCTAAGGCTCGTCCAATGATCGGCGTGCCGGGTCAGTATCGAGTGTTTCCCACGAAATACTGCGTGCGATATGCGCAAAGATACGATGAAGTATTGGATTGCGGTGACGGCAATAATTGTACAAAGGCACCAGATCGTGACCGAGATCGAGCTTTGCCCAGTAGCCAGTTTGCCCACTTTGCAATTCAGTCGCTCCCTGACGCAGTGCCCACACCACTGCATGTTCCCAGAGACGAAAATACAAGAACCAGTCGCCCTGAAAACGGTAGTCTAAACCAATAAATTTGTTGATGACACGAGAACCCACCAGAAAACAAAGCATGAAAGCAACCAACTGGTTGGTTTCGGGATGTCGCAACAGGACAAAATGGGAGACCGGCTCGGTGGCGATGTGCTGAAAGAAGGCAGGGGTCAGCCGCAGGGAAGTCGCCATTTTTCGCGATACCCGACTGGGACATCCCAGTCGCCGTCGGGAGCGAAAAATTGGCG
>CAIJYR010000172.1 GCA_903824965.1 uncultured Thiotrichales bacterium | reverse complement strand
GGCTTTTTTACTCTTCCGAGGAGCACATGGAGCGAAGCGTAGTGCGACGAGCCCCGCGTAGCCGTGAGGGCCGTACGTTTTGTCGATGTCCGCAGCCGTCTCGCGGGCTGAGACAAAACGTAAGGCAACCGAGCACGGCGTAAAGCCATTTGTGGGAGCCATGGCGAGCCAGCGAAGTGGCGAGTCGTGGCGGACGCAGGGCTGCGCGGGCGCCGAAGGCACGGCATGTCGCCAATTTTTCGCTCCCGACGGCGACTGGGATGTCCCAGTCGGGTATCGCGAAAAATGGCGACTTCCCTGAATTTTTCTTGAAACGCAAGGTTAGCCTTTCCGAAGTCATGCAACAGTGCCGCGAGCGAGGCCAACAAACGAATATCCTCATTGTTGTGCCAATCGTTCTCGTCTCGACGGCGCAATACATCGTGTTCTGTAGTATTGGTGGGTGTTCCGCCGTGGGCATTGAATTGGCGAACATTGCCCACGATCCACACGAGTTCCGTATGATCTTTGCCACGAATCCAAAGACAAGCAACGGCAGTATTCTTGCGGGCGGTTTTGCGCAGCAAACGATGTACCGTTTGCAGTCCTAGATCGGTGATGGCTGTTTGCCAACTGCGATCACCACGACGTTCGGCAAATTGATCCAAAATGCGTCGGGTTTCAGTCAGTGCGTTGCCAGTACATTGGCAGATAAACATCACGTTCACGTTACGCTTCTCCAATATTCAGCGCAATGTCTTGGAGCGTTTCAATCATAAAATCGAGTGCTTCGGCTTGTGTCAGGGCATCGACACAGGCATTGCGAAAGGTTTGTTCCTCCTCACCACGCATAGCGGAGAGAAAGGCTTGGGGTAAAATGAGCGCATCCTTGATAAGGTCTGCTGCGTCGAATACGAGACCACCCCGTCGGGTCTTGCCATGTAGAATGGCCAACCCATGGGGAAGACCGATCACCCAGGTAGCAGTAGCGGCAAGACCATAGGCCAAGTAATTGCCATGATCCAGAAAGCGGTTGGCAGGGTCTGCACCTGTACCCCGTTTGGCGCGTGTAAACTCGCCATACCCAACCGTCTGCACCGCCATCTTAAACAGTTGTTTTGTGAGACGTGCCTCTTCGGTGAGTAGAAAAGTCACATCGGGTGCCGATTCCATCGAAGCCAATGCACGGATGAGGATTCCATCCAGGGTTTCTGCGGGGACAGCAAATCCACGCCCTGCTAAAGATCGGTTGTCCATCCAATGCTTGCGAAGATAGGCCAAGCGAGCACGCTGGAGCATTTTTGCCGCCGCCAGACGACGGCTTTCCTCAAACCAAAAACGAACCCATGCTTGGAGGTATTCGGTCGGACGGTATTCACTTTGGGGAGAAAACCAAAGGATATCGGTATCTCTCTCCGTCGCACTGAACAAGGGGGTTCCACCACCGCCGCAGAAGCCCACCAGTACACCCGCCTTGGCCAGTTCGTGCATTGCAGCTTGTGTGATGGAGGTACCCGTCCCTAGCAAGAGGCTGGTCGTATTGGCGATGGGAATGTTCCAGTAGAGGGAGCGATGTCCTTCGTCGGTTACGTACTCCACTCGCCCACCGTTTACAAGGACACGACAGTGTTCTAGGTAACCCAAGTTGCCACCTATGACCACCATCAGAATCCTTCCAAGAGGTAATGGATTAATGTAGCCTTATAGTAATCAATCTATTGGTTGCCGATGGGGAAGTAAAATGGACGAGATGATTATAGTAACATATTGTAT
>CAIJYR010000171.1 GCA_903824965.1 uncultured Thiotrichales bacterium | reverse complement strand
GCGATAATGAAGCCGCCCAACGTCTCAACGAGACCAGGACAGAACTCTTTCAATTTATTCACAAAACCCAACAACGCGCCGCCTGAGCAACACCTCACAGACCACATTCGTTCAGGCTCATGTCAGGATTGGAAAATACTGCATTCAGGATGGATCATGGCTGTTGGCACGTTTGGTTCCACAGATAGGACAGGCCGGATCGCGCTTGAGGCGCAGTGTGCGCCACGTCATGGCCAGGGCATCCAGCACCAGCAACCGTCCCACGAGGGGATCCCCCAGTCCCACGATCCATTTTAGGGTTTCGGTCGCTTGAACGCTCCCGATGATCCCCACAATGGGTGCCAGGATTCCTATCCGTGTACAGGGTTCTCCAGGCGTTCCGTCGTCTTGGTAGAGACAATGGTAGCAGGGCGTTTCGCCTTGATGGGGAAAAACCGCAACCTGTCCTGCCATGCCCACGGCAGCGCCAGAGATCAAGGGAACCCGTGTGCGGTGGCAGGCACGATTGAGGGCGAAGCGGGTTTCAAAGTTATCACACGCATCGACCACGACGGTACAACGGCGCACCTCTTCTTCCAGGTTGGCATCTTCCAGCACATAGGGGATGACCGTCACTGTGATGTCGGGGTTTAGGGCCAGCAAGGTATCGCGTGCGGAGTCCACTTTTAGGCGGCCCACATCTTCGTTGCGATGGGCGAGCTGACGCTGTAGGTTAGAAAGGTCTACCCGATCGTAATCGGAGAGGACAAGATGACCAACTCCTGCGGCCGCGAGGTACATGGCCACCGCCGAGCCTAAGCCACCCACTCCCACCACTAATACCCGTGCGCCGAGTAACCACGTCTGTCCTGCTTCACCGAAGCCAGGCAAGAGCATCTGACGGCTGTAACGAAGACGTTGATGCTCGTTCATGATCCCAGGTGCCCGTTATTTGTCCGGTGTATGCACATAGAGCGCAAGTGCTTTGATCTCCGAGAGAGACCATCGTTGCTTCCAGCCTGGCATGGCACCGTTTGATCCAAGGCCGTTGGCAATGGTTTCTTGCAGCACCGTCGGTTGTGAGTGCCCGAAGGACGAATTCGCATGACAAGAGGTACAGTTGTCACCGAAAAGGGTCTTTGCGAGCGCACGCGAAAAAGCCATCAGTTCGACATCTGCTGCAACCTGCTGAAGGGGTTCTGAGGCTAGGCGTTGCAGATAGACTTGCCGTTGGCCTGTCTCGTCCTTTTGTTGCAAGGTATGGAGCAATAGCGCACGGGTATTCCAGTGTGCGTACACTGTCCGATGCTCAGATTGATAGGAAATCTTATTCAGAATGCCCTGCGTATAACGATCTTCTCCAATGGGCCATGCAGGGTAGACTAACCAATAACAGGCCGCAAAAAGGATCGTTGCATAAAAGCTTTTCAACCAGAGGGTGGGTGGGAGATGATTAAACTCTTGTAGATCACCATCCCATGTGTGGCCGGTAGTTTGGACAACCAACGTATGGTTGGCATCGAACATCGTCGTCTCCGAGAAAAACAGCTTTCTTGTGATTGCTCAGATAGGTACCACGGTTGGAACGCAAGTCAATGGAGATACAAGATTTTGACTTTGTACTAAAAAGAAAGGGGGGCTGGTTTTGACTTGATACTTGATCTCTGATATTTGATTTTGAAAAGCTTAAAAAGATCAAGATCAAGATCAAGATCAAGATCAAAAACAGCACACCCCCATCCCCCAGCCCCTTCCCCATGGGAAGGGGTTTATCAAAGGCTCAAAGCATCCTGATTTGTGACGCTACTCGTTCAGGCAAGGGTGATGCCACATTCCTGGTAGACAATGTCCCGTTTTCTAAAACTGGCTTTGGCAAAGGCACAAGAATCCACAAGGTCTGCCACATAGCCACGCGTTTTGCCGGAATGCGCCCGCACCACCCGCCCAATCGCTTGCAACAACCGCGTCCTAGACGAAATGGGTGCCCCCAACACCAACGCAGTCCAAGCACCGACATCAAGTCCTTCGCCCAGCAACCCTAGTGTACCAATCGTCAAGCGGGAGTGCGGGATCAACGCCATGGCGGCAATGCGTTCTTTGGGCGGGAGCGAACCATGCACCAGCACACAGGGCATTGTTGCGAGCGCAGCAAGAGCCTCTGCATGTCGGACACGATCCACCAGGACAAGCACAGGATAACGCGCCGCCGCACGCTCTGCGGTCGCCATCACAAGACGATTGCGGTTCTCATCCAGTGTCAAGGCATCCACGAATTCGCCCCAACCGTTCACGAGTCCCGGATCAAACCCTGTCTCAATGACACGCACAATCGCAGGTACCGTCCCCCCAGTGGCCTCTACCGACGCCTTGGTGACTACGGCACGCGTCGGGCCAAGAACGCGATGAATCAAGACATCCAAACCGTCGCGCCTATGGGGAGTCGCACTCAGTCCGTAGCGGAATTTCACGGGAAGGTACGAAAGCACTTCCGCAAACGTGCTGGCCGGTACATGGTGACACTCATCTACCAGAACCGCACCGTATCCCTCGGCTGTCTGTTGTGCCCGTTCTAGGTTGCGGTGCAAGGTTTGTAGGGTCGCGATGGTGAATATAGTACCCTCTTGCCATTTCCCGCCGCCGATCATCCCAGGCTCTGTGTCAAAAAAAGCCTTGATGACCCGCCGCCATTGCTGAGCCAATTCATTGGCATGTACCAACACCAAGGCACGACGTCCCAAGATCGAGAGCGCTGCCAATCCGATCAGGGTTTTGCCAGCACCCGTAGGGGCTTCTACAATGCCATCCTGATCACAGAGGAGTTTTTCAACAGCAGCCTCTTGGTAGCCACGTAGCTTGGCTTGAAACGGTGGAAACACCGCCAACACATCCTTGCGTTGATCGTCTAGTGGGCACTCTGGTACGAGAGCCAACAAATCAGAAAGATATCCACGGGGCAAAATCAAGCCATCTGAGGTATGCTGGTAGGCAACAATGTCGCGATCCAGTCCGTACACGCTTCGTTTCATGCGGACGGCTTCTTGGTAGGCAGGGTTTGGCCAGGTATTTTCTGCGACCATAGTACGCAACAGATCCGCTGACGGATCAGTGATGCGGATAGTAGCAGTCAGGGTAGCACTGATCACGCTGTGGTGCCCTCGCAAAAAACGCAAGTGTTCAAAAGGGTCGTTGCATAGTACCCGATTTGTTGACGTTTGTTTCCTACCTCTAACAGAGACGCCCAGCCAATCCGCCTCCTGTGTTCACAGGGTATTGACACCCATTTGGTTTTATAGGAGGCTCTGTGGTGCTGCATGGGAAAGGTGTTAGTGGTTTCCACAAGT
>CAIJYR010000170.1 GCA_903824965.1 uncultured Thiotrichales bacterium | reverse complement strand
TCCATTACCTCTTGGAAGGATTCTGATGGTGGTCATAGGTGGCAACTTGGGTTAAGTAATGTCGGAAATAGACATCCTTTCCAAAATGATTCACAAGCGTGCACAGATTCCACTTAAACCACACTACGAAGCGTACTGTGTTGAACTTGCCGAGCAACAAGCACAAGACTCCAGAGTGACTATTCTCAATGTGCCATCCGATGCGGTGGTTATAAAGTTAGATATATCGGAACTGTTAAGTCGAATATTAGGTTGCAAGAACGACGAATGCAAATGTGCTGACTACGTTCTGATTAGTGCTGAAAAGAAATGCATTCTGTACATCGAGATAAAGCAGACAAAAGATGATACGATGGAAATCATTAAGCAGTTGATGGGTGCACAATGCTTTGTAAGATACCTCCAAGAAATAGGCAGATCCTTTTGGCAGAAATATGATTTCCTGGACGACTATCAGCACCGATTCATCAGCGTCGATCACACAAGCGTTGCCAAAGGGAAGATGCGGTGCCGTAAAGATACGCCTGTACATGATACTCCTGCTCGCTTAATGACCGTTAGCCACCCGCATTCTCTACAGTTTAAAAGCTTACTATAGCAAAGTAGATGTACTTTTGAATGAGTTTTGAACTTTGGTAGAGAGGTTTTACGCAAAGAACTTCAACCCACCCGCACCATCCACTATAAGAAGCCAACCCATGACCCCTACAGAAAAACGCAGTGAGCACCTGACCCATGGGTATAACCGCATGGTCGAGCGTGTGAGAAGCGCCTTTGAACACGGTACTGCGGCTTCTTTGCTCCACGCCATCCAGCTATGCAAAGACAAAGCGTTTGAATTGCAGGAGCTGTCCAAAGAAGAAGCCGAACGCATTGGCGATTTTCTGCACCGTGATGTACAAGACGCTGCGGAATATTTAGCTAATTCGGGCGGCGATTTAGCCGATTGGATGCGCTTTGATCTCGAATTGATCGAAGAACGTCTGGCAGAATCGTTCTTCATCGTCGCTGATCGTACCTGTATCGAACTGTCTCAGTTGGCCGAAGAAGCACAACACGTCGGCGAGTATCTTACCGGCGATGTAGTAGGCCCGGGTTCCCTCCAGTGCAGCGCCTGTGATCACTGGGTTCGTTTCCAAGAAACGTCGCAACTCCCCGTGTGCCCCGCCTGTGGCGGCGGCATTTTCAAGCGTCCCCCCGCAGAACAGGATCTATAAACGATTATTGCCATGGACAAAATCTATCAGCCTCACGCCATTGAACAACGCTGGTATAAAACCTGGGAAGAACAGGGCTATTTCCAGCCAAGCGGTCAGGGTGCGCCCTATTGCATCATGATCCCGCCACCCAATGTGACGGGCAGTCTGCACATGGGGCACGCCTTTCAGGACACCATCATGGACGCCCTGATTCGCTACCACCGGATGAAAGGACACAATACCCTCTGGCAAGCAGGAACGGATCATGCGGGCATTGCTACCCAAATGGTCGTAGAACGCCAACTCAACGCAGAAGGCAAAACCCGCCATGACCTGGGACGCGATGCCTTCCTGCGCCGCGTCTGGGACTGGAAAGCCCACTCCGGCGGATCGATTACCGCCCAACTGCGGCGTATGGGTGCCTCGTTGGATTGGTCGCGGGAACGCTTCACGATGGACGAAGGTCTCTCGGTTGCGGTCACGGAGGTCTTTGTCCGGCTTTACGATGAGGGATTGATTTACCGTGGCCAACGCCTCGTCAACTGGGATCCAGTGCTGCACACGGCTGTTTCTGACCTGGAGGTTGTCTCCCAGGAGGAGGAGGGGTTCCTTTGGCATATCCGCTACCCGTTGGTGAACGGTCAGGGACACCTCGTGGTCGCAACCACCCGCCCCGAAACGTTGCTCGGTGACAGTGCCGTTGCCGTACATCCCGACGACGATCGCTATCGGCACTGGGTAGGAGAGCAGGTCGTCCTACCCCTCACAGGGCGCATGATTCCTGTGATCGCAGATGCTGCTGTGGATCCGACCTTTGGGACAGGGTGCCTAAAGATCACGCCTGCCCACGATTTCAACGACTACGCGACGGGACAACGGCATGGATTGCCAATCATCAATATTTTCACGGTCGATGCGTGCATCAACGATCAGGCACCGCCCGCCTACCGTGGCCTGGATCGCTTTGAAGCACGCAAGCGGATGGTGGCCGATCTAGAGGCTACGGGATTGCTCGAAAAAGTACAGCCCCATACCCTCACCATCCCGCGTGGGGATCGCACCCGTGCGGTCATTGAACCATTCCTGACCGACCAGTGGTACGTCCGTACCGCGCCTCTCGCAAAGCCTGCTATAGAAGCTGTGGAGGAAGGGCGTATTCGTTTTGTCCCAGAAAACTGGAGCAAGACCTATTTCGAGTGGATGAACAACGTGCAGGACTGGTGCATCAGTCGCCAGATCTGGTGGGGGCACCGTATTCCCGCCTGGTACGATGCCTCTGGAGCGATTTATGTCGGCCCCTCAGAAGAGGCTGTTCGTGCCAAATACGCCCTGGATGCCACCGTGCCCCTGCACCAAGACGAGGATGTTCTGGATACTTGGTTTTCGTCTGCGCTCTGGCCCTTTTCGACCTTGGGTTGGCCTGAAAACACGCAAGCCTTGGCGACTTTTTACCCGACGTCGGTGCTGGTCACGGGGTTTGACATTATCTTCTTTTGGGTGGCACGGATGATCATGATGGGCCTACATTTTACGGGTGAAGTGCCCTTTCGTGAAGTCTACATCCATGGCCTGGTACGCGACGCCCACGGACAGAAAATGTCGAAATCGAAGGGGAATGTGCTGGATCCCATCGATTTGATTGATGGCATTGCTTTGGCCCCCCTGGTTGCGAAACGCACCACCGGTTTGATGCAGCCAGAAATGGCCGCACGGATCGAACAGGCCACCCGACAAGAATATCCAGACGGCATTCCATCCTTTGGAACCGATGCGTTGCGTTTTACCTTCGCTGCACTGGCCAGCACGGGACGTGACATTCGTTTTGAATTGGACAGGGTGAACGGCTACCGCAATTTCTGCAACAAACTCTGGAATGCGGCACGGTATGTCCACAGCAACACAGCCAACCAGGATCTAGGGGGGCTGGGATCGGAAGACGCGCCCGTGAGGTTGGGTCTTGCGGAGCGTTGGATCCTATCGCGCCTAGAACGCACCATCCAATCCGTTGAGGCGGCGTTTCGTGACTATCGATTCGATTTGATGGCGGCCGCCTTGTATGAGTTTACCTGGAACGAATACTGTGACTGGTACCTCGAATGCTCGAAGCCAGTTTTGAACAACAGCCATTCGCTAGAAGCCAAATGTGGTACGCGGCGCACGTTGGTGGGGGTTTTAGAAACGATGCTGCGTCTTGCACATCCCATTATCCCGTTTATCACGGAGGAAATCTGGCAGCGTATTGCGGTCGACGCAGGTCCGACTTTGATGCAGAAGACCTATCCCTGCTATGACGCAAGCCGTCTTGATCCAATCGCAGAAGCCGAGATGGGGTGGGTCATGGCGTTCGTCATGGCGGTGCGCAATATTCGCGGCGAGATGAATCTTTCTCCCGCGAAACCCCTGCCTGTTTTGCTGCACCATGGGGACGAAAACGATCGGCAACGCACTACGCACCACCATGCCCTTTTGTGTGCGCTTGCGCGTCTCGATTCGATTACATGGCTTGATCCAGAAACCAAAGCGCCGCCTGCTGCAACCGCTTTGGTGGGACAGATGCACCTCTTTATTCCAATGGCGGGCCTGATCGACGTGGGTGCCGAACTAAAACGCCTGGATAAAGAAATCGAACGGCTCCGCAAAGAACTGGATCGGATGCGTGCAAAACTCGACAATCCCCAATTTGTGGATCGTGCACCTGCGGAGGTGGTGGCCAAAGAGCGCGAACGGTTTGTACAAACAGACGGCGCACTCCTCCAGTTGACAGCGCAACGGGCACGTACAGAACAATTGGTGCAATAAAACGCGATGGGTTTTATACCCAGCCTGCGCCGCCCACGTGAGGGGTTTTATGCTATCCTTACAAGGTTACAGTGGTGCCTGGTGGATGTGCACATTGCAGATTCAGCAAGAGCAAATGTGCGTCAATATACCGTCTGGCATACTGCTATCTCTTTGTGGGTATTCAAGACCCCCTTGCCTATCTCCCAGTAGATAGGTGGTGCCGTCATGAAGAGTTTACTATTCTGCTATCTAATTTCTGGTACATTCCTGATTTCTATGCTGCAACCCGATGGGTAAACCATCGTTTGTTTGTTTCCGAGGGCGATTTTGGTTGTGTATCGGCTTTGCCCAAAACCTGCGTGTGGAGTATTCTCCGCAGACTGGTGTACAAGACTGCTGTACATGTACAAAGGCTAACCAATTTTCCCTACATTTATTCAGTAGAACATCCATTCACGTTGAGGGGTAAAGACCGCCGTGGCTAAACAAATACATGACACTCCCATGCTCGATCAACTCGAGAGTGGTCCGTGGCCAAGCTTTGTGACTGGACTGAAGCGCTTGGCGAAAGACAATGACATGATGGTGGATCTCTTGGGGCAGCTAGAGCACTCCTATGAGACCCGCAAAGGCTTCTGGAAGGGTGGTACCGTCGGTGTTTTTGGGTATGGCGGTGGCATCATCCCGCGTTTTTCTGAAGTAGCGAGCAAGTTCCCTGACTCTGCCGAGTTCCACACCTTGCGCATTCAACCCCCTGCCGGAATGCATTATTCGACCGCAGTGTTGCGTCAGATGTGCGACGTCTGGGAAAAACATGGTTCCGGCTTGGTCGCTTTCCATGGACAGAGTGGTGACATCATGTTCCAAGGCATTCGCACCGACAAAGTGCAGGCTGCCTTCGATGAATTCAATGAGATGGGTTTTGACCTCGGGGGTGCGGGTCCCGCCGTACGCACCAGCATGTCGTGCATTGGTCACGCACGTTGCGAGCAGTCATGCTATGACACGGCACGCGCCCACCGCGACATCGTCAATACCTTCATGGACGATATGCATCGTCCTGCCTTGCCCTACAAGTTCAAGTTCAAGTTTTCGGGTTGCCCCAATGACTGCATGAACTCGGTGCAGCGTGCGGATATGGCCGTGATCGGTACCTGGTGTGATGACATGCAGGTGGATCAAGCGGAGGTCAAGGCATTTGTCGCAAGCCGTGGGCGTCAATACGTGCTCGACAACGTGACCACCCGTTGCCCCACCAAGTGCATCCGTCTCAAGGACGATGATACCTTAGACGTTGACAACCGCAATTGCGTGCGTTGTATGCATTGCATCAATGTCATGACCAAAGCACTCAAGCCTGGCAAAGACCGTGGCGTGACCGTGCTCATTGGTGGCAAGCGCACACTCAAGATTGGCGATCTGTTTGGCACGGTGGTAGTGCCTTTCATGAAGCTTGAGTCGCAAGAGGACATGGATCGCCTGCGCGAGATCGCACAGAATACCATCGACTTCTTTGCGGAAAACGCATTGGAACACGAGCGTACCGGTGAGATGATCGACCGCATTGGTCTGGTCAACTTCCTGGAAGGGATTGGGCTTGAGGTTGATCCTCGCATGATCGACTACCCTCGCGTCAGTTCCTATGTACGCATGGATGGCTGGGACGAAGAAGCAGCCAAGTGGAACGAGCGGAAGGCTGGTTGAACACTGGCAGTTGCGTCAACTACCCCCGTCTGAAGGCGGGGGATTGCTGGGCGTGTATCGTGTTTTGTAAAGGGAAGGCTCGTCGCCCGCCTAAGGGCGTGGATTGGAACATACACACACAAAAGAGTTGGAGGTTATAATGGCCGAAATGCGTCCACCGATTGAGAGTGGCGTACCGGACCCCTTCCAGTACATGCATCCGATGTTGCGTCGGAATTATGGTCAGTGGAAGTGGCATGATCGCCCCCGTCCGGGCGTGTTGCACCACGTAGCGGAGAGTGGTGAGGAAGTCTGGTCTGTACGTGCTGGAACCCAGCGCCAGATGGATCTATACACCGTTCGTAAGTTGTGCGACATCGGTGATGAGTACGCGGAAGGGTTTGTTCATTTCACCATCCGCAGCAACATCGAATTCATGGTGACCGACAAGAGCAAGGTAGATCCCCTGATTGCGAAATTGCAAGCGGAGGGCTTTCCGGTCGGTGGTACTGGCAACTCGGTCACGATGATTGCCCATACCCAGGGTTGGTTGCACTGTGACATTCCTGGTACGGATGCGTCGGGTGTGGTCAAGTCCTTGATGGACGAACTGCACGCAGAGTTTATCCGCGAAGAAATGCCAAACCGCGTTCACATCACCACTTCGTGCTGCCAAATCAACTGCGGCGGGCAGGGTGATATCGCGATCAACATCCAGCACACGAAGCCCCCTAAGATCAACCACGATCTCGTGGGCAATGTCTGCGAACGTCCTACCGTGGTGGCCCGTTGCCCCGTGGCCGCGATTCGTCCTGCCGTGGTCAATGGCAAGCCGTCTCTCGAAGTAGACGAGAAAAAGTGCATCTGTTGCGGCGCTTGCTATCCGCCTTGCCCCCCCATGCAGATCAACGACCCAGAGCATTCTAAGCTGTCTATCTGGGTGGGCGGCAAGAACTCCAATGCCCGTGGTAAGCCACAGTTTCACAAGCTGGTGGCCGCTGGCATCCCAAACAATCCACCGCGCTGGACAGAGGCCGCAGCGATCGTGAAAAAGATCCTGCACGTCTACAAGAAAGATGCGAAAGATTGGGAGCGCATGGCCGATTGGGTGGAGCGCATTGGTTGGCCGCGCTTCTTTGAACTGACCGAGTTGCCCTTTACCAAGTTCCACATCGACAACTGGCGCGGCGCACGCAACACTTTGAATGCGTCTACCCACATTCGCTTCTAGCCAATAAGGAAAGGCCGTGTGGTGCGTGATCTCTGCGGCGCACCGCACGGTGCGCATCTAGGGGAGACGGAAAAGGGTCTCCACGGCTGCTCGTCCTCCCAGGGCGCGTATTGAAATAAACAAATGGAGACGCTGATGAAGTTCGGTATCATGGTGAATGAGGGACCTTACCAGCACCAAGCCTCTGATACGGCCTATCAGTTCGCTAAGGCGGTGTTGGCCAAGGGCCACGAGGTCTATCGCGTGTTTTTTTACCACGACGGTGTAAACAATGGTACGCGCCTAACGGTTCCTCCCCAAGACGATCGCAATATCGTCACTCGGTGGTCGGAGTTGGCGGCTAAGCACAATCTGGATCTCGTCGTGTGTGTGGCTGCGGCACAGCGTCGCGGCCTTTTGGACGAAAGCGAAGCCAAACGGCATGGTCGGGACGCCAACAACATCGCTGCTGGCTTCCGGATCTCCGGTTTGGGTCAGCTCGTCGAGGCCGGGATCCAAGCGGATCGCATGGTCGTATTCGGTGACTGACGGGGAGAATCAAGATGTCGGATGCAGGCGGGGTCGTTAAGAAATTCATGTTCGTCAACCGTAAGGCTCCTTACGGTACCGTGTATGCGCTAGAGTCCTTGGAAGTGGTGTTGATCAGTGCTGCTTTCGACCAAGACGTCAGTTTGGCTTTTCTCGATGATGGTGTGTACGAATTGACCAAAGGCCAAAGTACCAAAGGTCTGGAGATGAAAAACTTCTCCCCGACCTATCGGGCACTGGAAGGCTACGACATTGAAAAATTGTATGTGGCCCGGGAGTCGTTGGAAGAGCGTGGTCTCTCTGAAGACGATCTGCTGGTGGATGTGCAGGTTGTCAGTTGTGCCGAGATGGCGGATCTGATGGCCGAGCAGGATGTGGTCTTAAGCTTCTGAGGAAATTGCGATGCTGCATACGGTCAACAAGTCACCCTTCGAGCGCAATACCCTGAAAACCTGTTTGGCCCACGCCAAGCCAGGGAGCGCCGTCCTGCTCATCGAAGACGGTGTTTATGCGGCTCTCTCAGGGACCGCACATTCAGACATGGTCACGCAGGCCATGGCGCAGGTATCCGTGTATGCCCTTGGCCCCGACCTAGACGCCCGTGGCGTGGCAAATCGAGTGCTGAATGGGATCAAAGTGGTCGATTATGCCGGGTTCGTTGACCTGGCCATCGAGCACCCCGCTACACAATCTTGGCTGTAATCACTCATCCGTTGGGATGGGTACACCCGTCCCACGCTCACTCAAGGGGTTAAGAAATCCATGGCAACTATTGATGTCAACGGGAAGTCGTTTGAAGTAGACGAAGAAGGTTATCTCATCAACCTCGGTGAGTGGAACGAAGCCATCGCAGAGCGGTTCGCAGGGGACGACAATACACAGTTGACCCCAAATCACTGGGAAGTCATTACCTTCTTGCGCGAGTACTACAATGATTACCAGATCGCACCAGCCGTACGGGTGTTGACCAAGGCCATCGGCAAGAAACTTGGGCCAGAGAAGGGCAACAGCAAGTACCTCTATGAGTTGTTCCCCTATGGGCCCGCCAAGCAAGCCTGTCGTTATGCAGGTTTGCCCAAACCCACTGGTTGTATTTAAGGCTTTCGGGGGCTTCCTAGGAAGCCCCTGTTTCGTCCCCTGTGTGGGGCGCGGATTGCAAGAACAAACAAGCAAACAACGGAGACACTGATGACCGTGGTCACGGAGCTGTATGCGCTGCTCTTCTATACGGCAGCGGCGATCTTGTTGATTGGCGTGGTACGCCGGATAGTGATCTACGCCCGTGCCCCTGCACCCTTGCGGATTGCGACCATGCCGGCTCCTCTGACCCGCTTCGGCGTGGTTTTGCGTATGGTGCGCGAGGTATTCTTTTTTGAAAGTCTGTTTCGGTCTACCAAGTGGACGTGGATGTTTGGCGTGCTCTTTCATGCCTCTATGGCGCTTGTCTTGATGCGCCACCTGCGTTATTTTCAGGAACCCGTGTGGTTTTGGGTCGCGATCGTCCAGCCTTTTGGGAAGTATGCTGCTTTTGGGATGCTCGCGGGTCTTGCTGCGTTGCTGGCGCGACGTTTCCTTGTCGATCGGGTGCGTTACATTTCCTCCCCCTCTGACTACTTGATGTTGTGCCTTTTACTGGCGATTGCGGCTTCTGGTGCCATGATGACCTTCGTGATGCACACCGACATCGTTGACGTGAAGGCGTTTTTCCTTGGGTTGATGCGTTTCAAGTGGCAGCCACTGCCAGCCGATCCGCTGTTGTTGCTACACCTCGCTTTGGTGGCTACGCTAATGATGGTTTTTCCTATCTCCAAGTTGCTGCACGCGCCGGGCGTCTTCTTCAGCCCCACCCGCAACCAGGTGGACGATGCACGCGAGAAACAGCATGTGGCCCCGTGGGCGCGGGATGCGGTCTAACCCTTCCCTATCTTGACTTGAATTGAGCAGGGGCCGCTTGGCCCGGATCTAGTGGAGACATCGCGTGGCCGATTTTGACGTTCCGGTGTTGGGGGATCATCCCCTTTGTTCAGTGCCTGCGATCAAGCCTGGGGCGATGCACGGCCTCAAGCCTTTCGCCGTCAACAATCCAATGCATAACACGGACCTCGGTTTTCCGGGTGCCTTGGTGGAGAACTGGGAGGCGGTGGCCGTTGCCAAGATGGGCGAGCTGCTGGGCAAGTACCGATCCCTCCAGGTGTTTTTGGATTCCTGTGTAAAATGCGGTTCTTGCACCGACAAGTGCCATTATTTTATTGGTACCGCCGATCCGCGCAACATGCCCGTTGCGCGACAAGATTTGTTGCGGCAAATTTATCGTCGTTATTTTACGCTCGCTGGTAAAGTGGCACCGGGTCTTGTGGGCGCAAAAGACCTCACCAAAGAGGTACTGGACGATTGGTACAGTTATTTCCACCAATGTTCCCAGTGTCGTCGCTGCTCGGTCTACTGTCCCTATGGCATTGACACCGCCGAGATTTCCATGGCTGCCCGTGAAATCATGGACTCGATCGGCCTTGGCCAGAAATACACAAACGAGATTCTCGGTAAAAACATCAAGATCGGAAACAACCTCGGTCTGCCCCCTCCCGCTATCCGCAATACCCTAGATGGCCTTGAGGAAGACGTGGAAGATGCAACAGGCATCGCGGTTCGTTTCCCTCTGGATGTCAAAGGGGCCGACGTTTTGTTGGTGACGCCTTCGGCGGACTTCTTTGCAGAACCGCATATTGATGGCCTCATCGGGTACGCCAAGGTGTTTCACCAGGCTGGTATTTCCTGGACGCTGTCTTCTTATGCGTCCGAGGGGGCCAATTTTGGGATGTTCCTCGGCTCCTACGACAACATGAAAAAGGCAGCCACCCGCATTCGCCATGCCGCCCGAGAACTCGGCGTCAAACGCATCGTAGTGGGGGAGTGTGGTCATGCGTGGCGCGTGGCCTACAGCTTCTGGAATACCTTGATTGGGCCTTTTGATTTTCTGGACCCGAAATATCCCGCTCCCCAACACATCTGTGAAGTGACCCTGGATCTGATTCGGCGCGGTGCCTTGAACCTGGACAAATCCGCCAACGATCACCGCGTGGTGACTTTTCATGATTCCTGCAACGTGGCCCGTGCCTCTCGCATGGGGACGACGCCAGGCGGGCAATACAGCATCCCACGGGACATCATCCGGGCCTCGTGCAACCACTTTGTTGACATGGATCCAGGCACCATCCATGATCAGACCTTTTGTTGTGGGGGAGGCGGTGGTTTGCTGACCGATGATCTGATGCCGGTGCGCGTCAAAGGTGCGTATCCACGGATGCAAGCATTGCGTCAGGTGCAACAAGAACATGGCGTCAATTACCTTGCTGCGATCTGCGCCATTTGTAAGAGCCAGTTCTTGAAAGTGCTGCCCTATTATCAGTTTGACCGAGATATGATTGGAGGGGTACACCAGCTCGTCAGTACGGCTATTCAGTTAGGGACGAAAGAGTAAAAAACGAGAGATTCTTGCGATGCGTAGCCGAGTCGTCGACTTTACCTTTCGCCGTTTTAAAGATGGTGATGATCAGTGGCCCAGTATGACCGATCGCATTTTTGAGGGAGATCGCTCGGGCAAATGTCCTACCTATGTACACCGAACCCCCCCCTGTCAGGGGAGTTGCCCGGCTGGGGAAGATATACGCGGTTGGCTTGGAATTGTACGTGGCCTTGAGAAGCCCTCGCACGGGCAGGGGTGGCAGGAGTATGCCTTTCGTCGTTTGACGGAGGCCAATCCGTTTCCGTCGGTCATGGGCCGTGTGTGCCCAGCCCCCTGTGAGGATGGTTGCAACCGCAACCAGCTAGAAGACCACGTTGGCATCAATTCCGTTGAGCAGTACATCGGTGATTTTGCTGTACGTGCGGGTTTTGGATTCACCGCAGGACAGACGACCGGCAAACGGGTGGCCATCGTCGGCGGTGGCCCTGCAGGTTTGGCGGTTGCCTATCAGCTTCGTCGTCGGGGGCATGGGTGTACGATTTTCGAGGGACACGCACGACTCGGCGGCATGATGGTATGGGGCATTCCGGGCTATCGGATGCCTCGCGATGTCTTGGCGGTCGAAATTGCCCGAATCGTCGATATGGGCATCGAAGTCCGTCTCAATACATGGGTGGGACGTGATGTGCCTCTCGCTGATCTCGAACGGGACTACGATGCCGTTGTGTTGGCCGTGGGTGCGCAAAGCGGTCGTCCGCTGCCCATTCCGGGGGCCGATGCACCCAACTGTCTCAGTGGTGTTGCTTTTTTGGATGCCTTTAACGATGGACGTTTGAAGGCCGTGACGGGTCGCGTGGTGGTGGTGGGTGGTGGGGACACCTCTGTGGATGTGGCAACGGTCGCACGTCGTTTGGGCCGTATCACGGCGGTGCACGAGAAAGACCGTGCGGAGCACATCATCATCAACCAAACCGCCCATGATGTCATCGAAACGGCTGCGCGTACCGGTGCGGATGTCCTGTTGCTCGCCCGTTCCCCCATCCACAAAATGAGCGCAGCCCAGCACGAGGTGGAGGATGCTCTGCGGGATGGCGTCGAGATTCAGGGCAGTGTCGGGCCGGTGGCGGTTCTCAAGGGCGAGGACGGTCGTGCCACACACCTGCGGGTACAACGGCTGCACGAACAAACCAAAACCCCGATCCCAGACACAGAAAGGGACATCGAGTGTGACCTCATCGTGTCTGCCATCGGTCAGACCGGCAACCTTACGGGGATCGAGTCGTTTGACAACGGCCGTGGTCTCGTGAATGCCGATCGTCATTTTCAGGTACCCAATCGACCAGGGTATTTCGTGGTCGGGGATGTGGTGAAACCGCACCTGCTGACGACGGCCATCGGTCAGGCAACGGTCGCGGCCGAATCGATTGATCGATACCTGGCGGGGATGCCTCTGGGGAAGCGTCCCAAAGTGGATGTGCGCCATTTTGACCTCCTTACCAATCTGCAGGAAGCCGGATTGCAACCCGATGCGTATCCTCATGAACCGATGTGGGGTACCTCGGAAGCAAAGTGTGCCGTCCACAATTACGAAGATCGTTCTGCCCAAGAAATTGCCTCTTCTGATTTGTTATTTCTTGGGCATTTTAAATACAAGGAACGCAACAAGCGCAGTTACCATCCGACGGACAGCACGAACATCATTGGTAACTTCGCAGAACGCGTGATCTCGCTGAACGAAATCGCGACGCGTGACGAAGCAGGCCGTTGTATGAATTGCGGTATGTGTTTTGAATGTGATAACTGTGTGGTTTTCTGCCCCCAAGAGGCAGTCAAAAAAACCCCAAAGAACCAATCGACCACTGGTCGTTATGTGTATACCGACTATGCCCGTTGCGTTGGCTGTCATATCTGTGCCGAAGTTTGCCCCACTGGGTACATCCAGATGGGGATGGGTGGCTGATTGCTAGGAGAGAGTATGTTAACTATCCGTTCGTGGGTGACTGGGTTGTTGTTGATGGGTGTGTTCTTGGTAGCAAGTGCACAGGAACCGCCCTGTGGTTCCAAAGATATCGCGTGCCAGGTACCGATCCCGGTACATCCGGAGGCTCGTGGTGCTCGTTGTGTGGAGAGCGAAGACTTCATGGTACGTAATCACATGAATCTGATTTTGCACCAACGTGATTTGACCATGCACAACGGCATCCGCACTCCCAAGTACAGCCTGAAAGAGTGTGTGGGGTGTCATGTGCAGCAACGGCCCAATGGCAGTTATATCGCGATCAATGATCCGGGGCAATTTTGTCAAAGTTGCCATAGCTATGCAGCGGTTCAGATCGATTGTTTCGAATGTCACGCGACCACGCCGACCGTTCCGTCGGCCACCAAGCCTTGAGGGATCGCTATGAGGAACGAATGTACGAACCGAGGGCGGCGAGATTTTCTCGGTACTGCAACAGCCACGGTGGTGGGCATCACGGCCACCTCTTCCTTGGGCCTTTCGGTGGTGGCCCTGGCACGAGCGCCCGATGTGCCCGTAGACGATCGTACCCGCTGGGGTCTCTTGATTGATACCGCCAAGTGCGACAAAGACTGTACCGCCTGCGTCACCGCCTGCGTCAGCGAAAATGGTTTGGTCGGTCACGGTCGCCCTGCGAGCGACGCACAATGGCTACGCAAGGTGCAACTGCGAAACAAAGCTACTGGTCGTACCCTGTCTTTGCCCGTCGGCTGCCAACACTGTGAGCAACCCCCTTGTGTCGATGTCTGTCCTACGGGGGCCTCGTTCCGGCGTGCCGATGGTGTTGTTCTGGTGGACAAACATGTGTGTATCGGCTGTCGGTACTGCATGATGGCCTGCCCCTACAAGGCACGTTCTTTCGTCCATGAAGAAACGCATGATCAAAAGCCCTATGCACCACGCGGCCAAGGGACGGTAGAAGCCTGTACCCTGTGCGTCCACCGCCTAGATGCCTCGAAGCCTCCTGCCTGTGTAGAGGCCTGTCAAAAAGAGGGGCACCAAGCGATGCTTTTCGGCGATCTCAAGGATCCCAACAGCGTTATCGCCAAACGCCTTGCCGCTGAGCCAAGCTCCCAATTGCGTGAGGCACTGAATCTGAACACGGGCGTCCATTATCAGGGCCTATAGGCGGATCTCGTATACCATTTGCAGTAGGACACCGACGGTCAACCACCCTCGCCTAAAGGCGGGGGCTTGTGAAAGCAAGCCTGGGTTGACCAGCCTAAGCCACGGAGTAGCGTGGCTACGTTGCAACGAAGTATAAGACTCACCCTGGGGCGCTTCCTCAACTCCAGGCTCTGAAAGCGGCAGAGGCACAGACAAGGTTCGGGTAACTACGAAACGCTCTGTTGCAAGGTTCGCAAGAACCGAAGCTGCGTTGCGACCTGGCAGCGAGGGGAGCCATACCGCAAGGTGTGCGTCACAAGGCCCGTAAGGGCTGACAGCCGGGAAAGATCGGCACTCGTGAGCAAAGGAGAGGTGAGAAACCGATCTTTTCCTCATCGCCCTAAAGGGCAGGGTTTCTCGGAGACACTGATGAAAAATGTTCGCTTTCTTGAGATGAAAGAGACTGGCCAAATGTATTGGCTGGTGCAGGGAGTGCTCGCTGTGGTTATTCTGCTTGGGATTGCAGCAGCCCACCACATGGAGGTGAATGGCCATTGGGTGACAGGCATGAACAACCAGATCGTGTGGGGGTTGCCACATGTTTTTGCCGTGTTCTTGATTGTCACCGCTTCCGGTGAGTTAAACCTTGCCTCGATTGCCTCTGTCTTCGGCAAAGCGCCCTACAAGCCTTTGTCGCGTCTTTCGGCGTTGGTGGCCATTGCCCACATGGCGGGTGGCTTGATGATCTTGGTGTTAGACCTGGGACACCCTGATCGCCTCATCGTTGCCATGACCCATTTCAACCTGAAGTCTATTTTTACCTGGAATATTCTGCTCTACACGGGTTTCTTTGCTTTGGCGGCTGTCTATTTGTGGACGATGATGGAGCGTCGTTTCAACCCCTATGCCAAAGCAGCAGGGCTTATGGTGTTCATCTGGCGCGTTGTCCTCACAACCGGTACTGGGTCTATCTTTGGCTTCTTGGTGGCACGCGACGCCTACAATGCTGCCATTATGGCACCCATGTTTATCGTCATGTCCTTTTCCTACGGAACCGCCATTTATTTGATGACCCTCGAAACCCTGTCTTTCTGGGGCGACCGACACATCGGTGAAGTGCTGATTACACGCCTTAAGAATCTCCTTGGGATTTTTATCGGGGCTTCGTTTTACTTTTTCCTGGCCTATCACCTGACGAATCTGTACGTTGCCCAGAAACATGGGGTAGAGTATTTCTTGCTGGCAGGAGATACCATTTATCCATGGCTTTTCTGGGTTGGGCAGATACTGATCGGTACGTTGCTTCCGTTGGGATTGCTGTACAGTCCCATGGCCCGTTCTCGGTTGGTGGTTTATTTGGCCTGTCTGCTGGTTGTTGTGGGCGGCCTTGCACAAATGTACGTGACCATCATCGGAGGTCAAGCCTACCCACTGACTCTTTTCCCTGGCTATGACGTGACCAGCAGTTTCTCGGATGGTCAGATCGGCTATTATTGCCCAACCGTATACGAGGCGATGTTGGGAATCAGTGGCTTTGCCGTTGCGGCTTTCCTGGTGATTCTGGCATCACGCATGTTGCCGTTTCTGCCCGCCAGCCTGGAAGATGCGGATGTTGATCACAGACTGATTGCGAAAACAACCAACAGTACAGCGATCTCCGCCGTTTGATGGGAGCGGGGCCGTGTCCCGTTTGATGATCTCAGCAGCCCATAAGTCCTCTGGCAAGACGACCCTCTCGATCGGCTTGTGTGCTGCGTTACGTACCCAAGGCGTCAGGGTGGCTCCTTTTAAAAAGGGCCCTGATTACATCGATCCGCTGTGGTTGGCTGTGGCCAGCGGGCAAGCTTGCTACAACCTTGATTTCTGGACAATGGGGGTTGGCGAGATAAGAGAAGCGTTTGCGCGTCACGCAGCTTCGAGTGATTTGGCCTTGGTAGAAGGCAACAAGGGATTGTACGATGGTGTCGATCTGGAGGGCAGCAACAGCAATGCCGCCCTGGCAAAGTGTTTGGAGATGCCGGTGGTGTTGGTCATCGACACGCAGGGCATCACCAGAGGCATTGCCCCCCTGGTTCTCGGGTACCAGGCATTTGATCCTGCGGTACGTATCGTGGGCATCATCCTGAACAAAGTGGGTGGGCTGCGCCACGAAGAGAAGTTGCGTAAGGTACTTGCACGCTACACGGATGTGCCCGTGGTGGGTGCTGTGGCCAAAGACGATCGTTTGATGATCCTGGAACGTCACTTGGGTTTGGTACCGAGCAACGAATCTTTGACCGCCCGCGAACGGGTAGACGAGATCGGTCGCTTGGTAGGATCTCAGGTAGACTTGGAGGCATTGCAGACACTCGCACGGACGGTCTCACCGATGGCTCCGTGTGTGTCTTGCGCTTCGTCGGTTGCGCCACGGGTGCGTATCGGAATTCCGCAGGACGCCGCGTTTGCTTTTTATTACCCGGATGATTTGGACGCTCTACGCAGTGCGGGTGCTGAGTTGCTTTTCTTCAATGCACTGCACGATCCTTTGCCAGAGGTCGATGGGCTGTTTATCGGCGGTGGCTTCCCAGAGGTGGCCATGGAAGCCCTAGAGAGAAATACGTCGCTACGGACAGCGTTGCATGCTGCTATTGAGGGCGGTATGCCGGTATACGCAGAGTGTGGTGGGTTGATGTATTTGTCGCGGCGCGTCCAGTGGGGGGATCGTACTTGTACGATGGTAGGCGCTCTGCCTGCAGATGTGGTCATGACCGATCGGCCGGTGGGTCGCGGCTATGTTCGCCTACAAGAGACCGCTGCGCACCTTTGGTCTGTACACGGTGTCTCCGTCGAGTTTTCTGGACATGAGTTTCATTATTCCCGTCTCGAAAATTTGGCATCCAACGTTCGGTTCGCCTACCAAATCAAACGCGGATCAGGCATTGACGGCCACCACGATGGTATAATATACCGCAATGTCTTGGCTTGCTATGCGCATCAGCGCAACACACAAGCCAATCCGTGGGCTGCTAGCTTTGTTGCCTTCGTGCATCGTAAAAAAATCGATAGGATGTAACCGTTCGTATGCTGTCTTGCCGGATTAGCTCAGTCGGTAGAGCAACCGCCTTGTAAGCGGTAGGTCGTCGGTTCGATTCCGACATCCGGCACCAATCGATGATACAGATTGATGCTATCCGTGCAAAAATCGTTTCAAATCACGTTTCTTGAATACCCGCCTGAAACAAAATTGACGCCACAACGTAATAAAATGTAACCTGGACTCCCCAGAAATTCCCCAGGCTACTCCCCAAAAAATGGCGTCCATCACGAAGTACCCAAAGGGCTACCGCGTACAGATCAACATCAATGGTACGCGAGACTCCGGAACGTTCCGCACCAAGCGCGAAGCAGAGGCGTGGGGAGCGCAACGCGAGACCGAGATCCGTGCAAACGCCAACAAAACCCCAGGGGAGAAGCACACCCTTGGGGAGGCGTTGGGGAAATATGGGGAGGAGATCTCCACAACGCACCGTGGCGTTCGCTGGGAACAGATCAGGATTGCAGCGTTCCTCCGCGATCGCGACCTCCCCATGGACGCACCTATCGGTACCCTTACCACAGAACGGATCGGAGAGTGGCGCGATGCGCGATTACGCACAGTCTCCCCAGGTACGGTATTGCGTGAGATTGGTCTGCTCTCCGCTGTGCTCGAAACTGCGCGGCGTGAATGGCGCTGGATCGAGAAAAACCCCATCAAGGACGTTCGCAAACCACGAGCGCCAGACCACCGCGACGTGATCATCACACGCTCGCAAGTCCGCACAATCATCAGAGCAATGGGCTACAAGACCAAGGGCAAGATCGAAACGGTATCGCAGTCCGTGGCCGTCTCGTTCCTGCTCGCACTACGCACTGGGATGCGAGCGGGAGAGCTTTGCAAGCTCACCTGGGATGACCTGCGGAACGGATACTGCATCTTGAAAGTGACCAAGACCAAGCCGCGCAATGTCCCGCTCACGCCAAAGGCGTTGCGGCTCATCCAGCGGATGCGTGGGTTCGATCAGGCATCGGTGTTCGGATTGAAACCGCAAACGCTTGACGCACTATTCCGAAAATACAGGGAGAGGGCGGGTCTGTCAGGCTTTACCTTCCACGATTCGCGCCACACCGCAGCCACCTGGATTGCCGCCCGCATGGGGTCATCGGGCGTCCCTGCCCAACAAGCGGTCATGGATCTCTGCAAAATGTTCGGGTGGTCTAACATGTCCCAAGCACTCACCTATTACAATCCAAAGGCCGAAGACATAGCAAAGAGGATTTCCTAGGACTGTTTATGCGGTCTACATGTCACCCCCATGCGGGGGCGTGGATTGGAACCTGACATAGGGGACTGCGTGTGGGATACTATCGTCACAACAGGGGGAACAACCATGTTCAGTCGTCTGTTCATCGTGCTTTGGTTTACGCTTGCGCTGCTTTTTTTAACGTTGCTTATTGCTCTGCACCCACTGGATGCGTCTAGGTTTTTCGGTATCTGCGCGTTCTGCGCATTCTGCGCTTCGGTACTTTGTGCGGCGCAGTTCATATTTTTCGGATTCCTCAATCCGGCGCGACTCTTCGACCGCGATCGTTGATCGGGTATTCTGCTGCCGTGTCCATACTTCAGCCTAAACAAAAGCCCCACGGCTTTCGGCGGTGGGGCTGGTTGTTGGTTATTGCCAACGATCGTTAGAGCGGGAGCATGTTCTGCATGTCGTCGTCGTCGCCTTCGAGATCGGAGGGCAGTGCTTTGAACTGGGATTTGAAGAAACGGCGCTCGGCTTCGACGGCCTTATTGCGGTATGCAAAGCAAGCCTTGTCGGTCTCTGCAAGCAGACGCTTCGCATCGTCCAATCGCGTGATCGCTATCTTCGCAGAGTTCGGCGCTGAGAACGCCATCCGCAGCATCTTCCAGATCGCATTGGCCGCAGCTCCTTGCATGTGGAACAGATTGCTTATCTTCAAGACCAAGTGCTTTAGCTCGTAATACTGCGACGGCGTGATGTACTCCTCAACCGCCTCATGCGGCTGCGGCGCATTGGGGTGCACGTACCGGCCTGTCTTGCGGATCGATGGGAGCACCTCGCCAGCGAGCCATTTCTGGAACGGAAGTGCTTTTGGTTTGTCAGAGCGCCCAAGGAAGAAGTACAAACCTTGTTCAGAGATAGTCAATAATTCCTGCACTCCTGAAGGGGTCTGAACAGAATAGACCCCCCTCCATTCCTCTGGAATGTGTCCGATCGTGGCTGTCCCCTTCCACGAGTAATCAAGGGCATCGGCGACGTCCTTGGCGATGAACCAAGGATCGCCATCGTGAACGATGACCCTAATGGGATTGATTGAATCGGAGAAGTTGAAAATAGCAGGCGCAGACGCGCCTTGGGTGATGTCATTCATGAGTAGGATTCCTGTATCGTGAGATTGGAATCCGTCGCGACTGCTCTCAAACAGGTGGCGACGGACTACGTGGGGTTGAGAGACCGGGATACAGGAACCGGCAGACCCGTAGGTCTCCCCACGCAGCCCGCGCCATTGAAATCGGCGGGCAATAAAAAAGCGCCCGCAATCACTCTGTGGCGCTTGTGCGCCTGTACCTGCCCGGCTCTCAACCCGGTACCGCCCGTGTTGGGCGGCAACGGAAGCGTCGCACGGGTGGCGCAGGATGTCAAGGGCGGCTTTGAATGGCTGCGTCAATCTCGGATACGGGTATCAGGCCGCATTTGTTGAGCTTGAGCGTACCCGCCTGCACCAATCGGTAGACCGTTGGCCGTGATACCTTAAGCATTTCCGCCGCTTGCGCTTGCGTGACGTGCGGTGGCCTCGGGTGCGACTCGGCGTACATCCGCACCGCCGCCAATGCCGCCTGTATCATGTTGTCATTGATCATGCTTCTTCCCCTGGTTCATTCTCTAAACACCTGCACTGCATCGTCTTCATAGATTCCTTGTGCTCGCAAGGATTTATCGTGCAACACTCGCAGGAAACCTTAGCGCATCCGTCGCATAGAGGACAGTCTTCAGACAGTGCAATCATTTCGTCTGTAATCATTTTGGGCCACCCTCCGTGCGATTGCTGTTATTAGAACGGAATATCGCTGTAATCGTCGGATGGCGCTGCATTGCCATTGCCTTGTTTCTTCGTCGCATTGCCATTGCTCCCCCCACTCCCCTTGCCGTCGAGCATTTGCATGTCAGTGGCCACAATCTCGGTTATATACCGTTCTAGGTTGCTGGCTTTGTCTGTCCACTTGCGTGTCTGCAAACGACCCTCGATATAGACCTTGGATCCTTTTTTCAGAAACTCACCAGCCACCTCTGCGTTTCGTCCGAGCAGGACGACTTGGTGCCATTCGGTGTGGTCTTGCCACTGTCCGCTGTCTTTGTCTTTGCGTCCCTCGGTGGTTGCGATCCGAAGGTTGCCCAACGCCACACCGTTTGGGCTATAACGTATCTCTGGGTCACGGCCTAAGTTGCCGATGAGAATGACCTTGTTCACGCCTCTTGACATGGCGGCATCCATCTTTGATTTCGGGATATCATCTTGTAATCGGGATCAAGGCTCTGTGCAGCACGACGGTAGCAATACAAAGCCATGTCAAGATCCTTTTTGAATGTACTGCCACTATCCTCACCATCATCCCCATGGAAGTACATCTCACCCAAGTAAAACTGTGCAAGCGCGTGATCTTTCTTCGCGGCTATTGTCAGCCACTTTGCAGCAACCTCATTGTCCATCGCGACGCCCATCCCAACCCAATATATCCATCCGATCTTGCATTGCGCATCGGTATTGCCTCCCTGCGCTGCACACATAAACCAATGCTCGGCCTTCTCACAGTCCAATACCTTCTCTTGTAACGTTGGGTGTTCTTCAATATATAACAGACCTAACTCATACTGAGCGTTTGCATCGCCCGTATCTGCGCGTTCTTGTAACGCTCTGATCTCTTCAGTTTGCGTTGTTCCCACTGTTTCCTCCAATGCTCTCTAACGATTGGGTTGCAGATGCCATCCCTGGCCTGTTTATCTCAGTTATTCGGCCTCGTCGCCTCCTGCATCGCCTGGTTTCTTCGCAGCATAACCGAAGCGTTTTGCACGAAATACACCAGTTGGCGTAACCGACGGGCATTGTCTGCCGCTATTCCAGCCGTGTTTATGCCCATCGAATAACGTACCCGCAGAATCTACAAATGTCTCTTCGTTTGTCTCTGGGTCAACTATCTTTTCTGGCCACCGTGCGTCCACTGTAGGTTGCGTTTGTTGTGTAGTCTGTGCCGTCTGTTTCGATTCTTGCGTACTCTTGCAAACTAATCGACGATGAGCATCGACTAACGGTTCATCACGTTGAGCATTCCATTCGTGTAGTTTCGGATCAAACATCCCCCCGTAAGCATCCACCCAGCGTTGCTTCCCGTCTATTATTCTTATGCGCTGGTAATCCGATACTGATGATTGTTGCTGTGGCGGCGGCACTGGCTTCTTTGCTGCTTGCTGCGTGAGTGGAATCTCCTCGTGCACTAGCCCAGTTTGACCCGCGATTGTGTATGCGGGTTGCTCTTGAACCGGCTGCGCCAATGTTCTCGGTTGACTCTCTGGCGTTCTCTGATCTACTACCTGCTGCATTGGCGATGATTGTGGCAGTGGCGAGTTCGTGGGCACAGGCGTTGCTGATTGCATTGATATCGCAATTTGCACTGACTGCGGCGCTGATTGCATCTGTTCTTGTTGGGGTGCTTGCGGTACAACAACAGCAGATTTCACAGGTGCAGGTGTCGTGATCTCCTGTCGTACTGACTCCTGCACAGGATGCTGCGATGCAGCTTTTTCCTGCATATTCAGTACATTTGCGTATACGCCAGATTCAATCTCAAACCAATCCGATACTTTGCTCATGCCATCCTTGAGGCTCACGTATATCTTACGCAATGCAACGACCTGCGCCTGTTGGATTGCATCGAAACGCCTCTGTATACGCTTCTCAATCATTCCCTTCGTCACACCGAAATCGGCGAATAGGTCGAGAATCTTTTGCAGTCCTGCAGGACTCGTATCAGCTTTGGATCGTAACGTCTGCTCACACTGTTTGACGGCTGCTTCTGTTACATCCCCAGGAATGATTGATAATATGCAAGCCCTTACGCGGCGTGCGCCCTGATTCGCGATCATCTCGTACACATCGCGAGGATCCTCAAGTAACTTCGACCCATGCTTTGTGAAGCGAATGTGTGGAACCGTGAACGTCATCTCACGCCGGGTATTGGTTTCGACGTCCCAAGCAAAAGCTTGTACTGTGCTCTCCGCATCACGCTGTTCGATTTCCCGAACCCCGAACTGTATATTCCCCCAGCATTGTGCCAGCGTCTCTGCCAACCGGATCGACGGGCCAGAAATATCAGTACCACCCCTGCTGTACTGATACACAGCAACCTCGGCAAGCGTTGGGCGTGTACATGCGTTCAGTATCCTGTCCATTGCCACGATCTGATCGCGTGGGTTCATTCGCGCAATCATCATTGCTGCTTGAACCTCAGCTACCGCACGCTGGCTGTCCGTGTTCGCAACCGCTCCATACCCAGATGTACGTTGCATCCGGTTTTGCGTCGCAGTGGCAAATGGATTTAAGCTCTCTACTGGTTCGAGTTGCGTGCGTTGCTGTACGGGTGCTTGTGATTGTGACTGGTTTCTTAGGTCTGCTACGGTCATTACTGGCGTTGCCATGGGTGTGCTCCTAGTTGAATGTGCAGGTGTTGAAAATTGGGCAATACTTCTCGTGACACGTCATGCTTTTTGGATTGCCATAAAACATCCCGCTTCGCATGATGGCGGCGGCGTGTTCGATCGCACCTGGGTGATCTCCGGTACCGATGAGCGCGGTGCGGGTGTTCGCAACCATTCCGGTGCCTACCTTGGCTTGTTTTGTCGTCTGCAACCCGATCACCTCGGCGGAGGCCGTGATTGGTTTCCCGATTGCGTTCTCTGCAAGCAATTCGTAGACACCTAGTTGTAATCCGTGGCCTTTGGTCATTGCAGTACCATCTGCGCACACCGCGCGTTGGCCACTCTTGATGTCCGATATGCCGTAGCCGCTCTCTTCCCTGCGAATGCGATCTGCTGTCCCCGTGAGTCGTATTGCGATTCCATCGCACTGGATATCCAGCTCCTCGCACAGCACCTCGACACCGATATAGTCGCGTTGCGGCGCAATCTCCTCGCAATAACGTCGTAGCAATGTCAATGCGATTGGCTCGACCTTTGCCGCACTGCTGTCCTCCCAATAGACCTCCACCCCACTCTCTTCGTCGATGGGGCTGTGCAGTTTTGCAACCATCACAGCCGCAGCCTCGTCAATGCCAACAGGCTCCCGCTTGATTCTGGCCGCGTCGTATTCCGCAGTTCCTTTGTGCAAACTGGTTCCCAACCATGCGGCACCGCTGGTTGGTGTCCGTATTCCGTCGATGTTTTTTGCCGCCCAACGTGCTGGACAGTCGAACAATTCTTGCCATGATGATGCCCTCACAGGAATGGTGATCATTGGATTTCATCCTCGCTCGGAACGCTCAAGCCGCACGACTCTCGGTACGAGCGCACAATCTTGTCCAACTCGTAAGGTGTAATCCCTGCACGCTCCGCGCCGTCCTTTACTACAATCCAATACTGCCGCTTCGCTTCCTCTAGCTCTTCTAGCAGATCGGACAGGTACCACATACGCACTTGACCCTTATCCTCCTGTATCAGGCGCAGGGTTGGGCCAGCCTGGGTGCGGGATTCGTTCAGACGATTTGCCGCTTCTTCTGCTGTGGTCATGGCTCGCTCCTCTCATGGACGCCCAGGGCGGGCGTTGAAAGGATTGTATGAGATAACTCATACCGCGTCAAGACAACTCATACGTGTGGATCAAAAAAATCCCGCACGAGGCGGGAGGGGGTGGCATTGGTTGTCTGCTGTATGTACAATTTGTTATGGTCACTTATGACGAAGCCAAGCGGCAGACAAACCTTGCCAAGCACGGGATTGACCTTGGTGCGTGTGAGGGCGTCTTTGACGCGCCAATGTTGACCGAAGAAGACCTGCGCGTACCCTACGGAGAACAACGACTAAAGAGCCTAGCCTGGCTACGTGACCGAGTAGTCGTGCTGATATGGACGGATCGGCTCACTGGCCCACACCTTATTTCTTGCCGATGCGGTGACAAGCATGAAACCCAACGCTACTTTGAAGCCTTTCTTTAGCCAAGAGCAAAGGGCATCCGCATTGGCGGCTGCCCCTGCTGTCGCGGTTGATGATGAGGACAACCCCAGTACAAAGCCAAACGATTGGGATACCGCCATCTCCAGTCGATCGCTTCAGGAACTACGTAGGAAATTGGCCTCTCGGCATCGTGGGCCTCAGAAGCATCCCACCAAGGTAGCCACTACCATCCGCATTGATCCAGATGTGATCGTGGCACTCAAAGCCACAGGCCCGGGTTGGCAAACACGGGTGAACAACTTATTGAGAGAGTGGTTACAAACGCATCGTCAGGATTAACACAGGCGTGAAAATCCCGATATGGGAATTCCCGTTTCAGAACTAATTCAGACATTTCAAGGTGGCACCTATGCAACTGTCCTTCAACCTTCAGCATTTTGAAGAGTCATCCCACGAGAATGGTGTGCGTTACTGGATCGCACATGATTTCATGAGAGCGTTGGGATATGATAACTGGTCAACCTTTCAGAAGGTAATAAATAAGGCGATGGCATCGTGCGCATCACTTAACATACGGATTCCTGAGGCTTTTATTGACGATGCCATCCATGAGAATGGCAGAGAAGTAATAACTTATCGACTCACACGGTTTGCGTGTTTCTTGGTTACGATGCACGCAGACTCGAAAAAAAAACAGGTTGCTGAAGCAAAGGTGGCCTTGGCCGCCGTTGCTGACGCATTGGTAGAAGAACGCATCCAGCGAGATGCAATTGACCGTTTGGAAGAACGTGAGGAATTAAAGATTGGCGAGGGCGGCATGTGTGCCGCAGCCCACTCAGCGGGGCTAAAATCCGAGGAATTCGGCATATTCAAGGACGCAGGATTCCGTGGCATGTATAACATGTCTTTGAAGGCGTTACTTGCACACAAAGGCGTGGAACTCCCAAAAAATCGCACCCTGTACGACTTTATGGGGAGGGTAGAGCTTGCAGCGAACCGATTCCGTGTTACCCAAACCGAGATGCGTATTAAAAACAAGGAACTCAAAGGGTTGAATCAACTGAGCCAAGCGGCGAATGACGTTGGTAAATCGGTACGAGCCGTCATGATCGACAACGGCGGCGTCGCTCCAGAAACATTGACCCTGGAAGGCGATATCAAGAAGGTGAAAACTCAACTGAGAGATGCCGCCAAAGGAATGAAGGCGTTAGATTCCCCAACCAAAAAGAAGCGGAGGAAACAGCCCACAACCACATAGATCGCATCCACACCCCCGCACGGGGGCGCGACCGTCACAGATCCCCCGCCTGCCACACGCACTGCCCGATGACCTCAACAGATACGCCTGGTGGCACCGTCTCATCTGGATATAGGATCTTGTTTTGGTTGTCGGAAGCGAGCCTCCACTCTCCGCTCAGAGAGCGAAATACGCGCTTGATTTGTGCCTCCCCGTAGATCAAGCACGCGAATACCTTCCCATTCTGTAGATCTTTTTTTGACGTGTCGATCATAACGATACATCCATCCGCAATGGTCGGTGCCATGCTATTCCCAGGCGCAACAATCATGCGACTCTGCTCTACATTGATTCCCTTCTGCACAAGCCAATCACGCTGAAGTATCAATCCCTCCTCGGTCGCATCCCTTCCGTAGTACGGGATCATCGCTATGCGATCGTTCGTGCCTACTGTTGCAACACTGCTAGGCGTCTCTATCTTCACGGCACGCTTCCCTTCGTCCATTCCGAGCAAAAATTCCGCATTCATGCCAAGCACTTTTGCACATTGTAGTAGGTGTTTCCCTGTTAGAGAGGTTTCTCCTGTTTCCCATAGGGATACAGCGGATGCAGAGACTCCGACCTTCGAGCCCAGTGCCTTCTGCGACAAGCCTGATCGTAAGCGTGCCTCTCTCACTCTCTCTCCGGCGTTCATGTGGTGAGACCTCTTCGCTACGTGTATATGAGAAATCTACACTGATATCGCGTGAGACATCTTGACTCAAGAAGTGAGTTGTCTCATGATCGGAGCATGAGAAAACTTGACGCAATCAGCATATTCGACGGATCGGTATCAGGCATGGCACAGGCCACCGGGGTAAGCCGCACTGCAATCTACCACTGGCCCGATCCGCTCACTGAGAACCTACGACTCAAAGTTCTAGGCGCTGCCGTTGATCGCGGCCTGTTGCAGCGCATACAACCGTACCTACGCAACACACCCCCCGAAGAAGGAGGGCAATGCCAATGCCCAAACCGGCCTACGACCACCGAATAGAATTTAACGTTGATGCGGCGACCTACCTTGCGCTCCAGCGTCGCGCCGATCTGCAAGACCGACATCTTGCGCAGCACCTGCGGCACCTCGTGCGCATCGACCTTGAGCAAGCAGCTTGTGCCGAATCCTCTGCTGACAGAAGTCGGGGCGGTGATGGGTGCGATACGGGATCGGGGGGTCGCGATGTCTGATCCAAAGCAAGTACGGCGGCGTTCCGTTGGCACGCAGATTGCTACTCGCGAATCCGCGCAGACCGTGACGCATCAGGTGACGCAGGGCGTGACGCATGGGAGTGACACCCCATGAACTACTACCCACACCACATCGGCGACTACGCGAAGGACGCAGGGCACATATCGTTTTTTGAAGACGCAGCCTACCGCCGAATGCTCGATCGCTACTACGGAACCGAGCAACCTCTTCCTAACGACCTCGGTGCGATCTGTCGCGTGACGCGAGCGCACTCAGAAGAAGAGCGTAACGCAGTTGCGATCGTGTTGCGCGAGTTCTTTACGTTAGAAGAGGACGGCTGGCATCAGCCACGGTGCGACCAAGAGATCAGCAAGTATTCAAAAAGGCGACCCGAAGCAGCGGCCAAAGCCGCAGCCCACCGCGAGCGCCAGCGCAGGTACCGTGAACGCCTGAAGCAAAATGGCGCAGGAATTGCATCACACGGAATCGATGGCACACCGATTGCATCTCACGACTTTTTGCGCGACGTGACGCATCACGTGACGTCACAATGCGCGTCAGTGACGCTCGTAGAACCAAAACCAATAACCAATATAAAAGAAAAAGACAGAGTCAAAGAATATTACGCACCTGAGCGGTGCGCTCAACCATTCAACCCCGAACCCGTCTTTTCTGAGAATGACGCTCAGGATAACGTCCAGGCCGATCTCGTCACACCAACAACACACCCAAGCGAAAGTCAAAGTCGGTCAATAAGCAAAAGCGAATCAACGTCAACGGCAACAGCAACGGCCAACCCCACTGCTGCAGAGTCCGTTGTAGTCGTGGTACCGCAACACACTTCCGCGCCCGTTGCTTCGCCAGTTGCCATTGCAGCCGTCGAAGATGCCACGCCCACCCTCAGCCATCCACCAGAACCGAACGCGGCGCAGAACACCCTTTCCGGCGCGAAGTCGGCCAAGCCTCCACGACCGCAACCCGCAGCCATCCCACAGCTCGACAACCTCGACCCGCAACTGCTCGCTGACTGGCGCGTGCACCGCAAAGAAAAACGCGCCCCCATCACCCTGACTGCCGTGCGTATTTTCGAGCGCGAAGCAGCAAAAGTGAGCGCAGCGATCAAACAGCCGTTCACACTCGAAGACGCAATCCTCTTCTCGATTGAGAACGGCTGGGCTGGATTCACCGCGCCTTGGTATTTCAAAAGAATGAAGCAAGAGAACGTCCAGCAATCGCGTGGTAGCACCCGATACGAGGAAAGTATGCGAAGGGCAAGCATACTGACAGGCCACGATCCACGGCAAGACAACCACGACAGTAGGCCAATCATCGATATAACCAACGAAGGAGCATACCAAGATGTCGGAATCAGCTATCTCAACCCAGCCATCGCCAATCCCAGAACTATGGGTGACGCGCCTTTTTAGTCGCTTCTATTTGATCTACGCAAACAAGTTTGACGATATGTGGAAATGTGTTGACCCAAAAGAGATGAAAGCATTCTGGGCAGAAGCTCTCGCGGGCTATAGCGCGGATGAACTGCGTGCTGGCATCGATAAATGCAAGCTGCGTGACTGGCCGCCAACGCTGCCGGAGTTCTTGAAACTCTGTCGTCCCCCCATCGACCCTGAACAAGCCTACATTGAGGCGGCAACGCAAATATATCTGCGCAAAGAGGGAAAAGACAAGTGGTCGCATCCGGCCATTTTTTGGGCTGCCATGAGCTTTGGAACACACGACCTACAAGCGTCGAGCTGGCAGACGATCGGACGCCGATGGACATCAGCACTCAATGCAGAATTGGCAAAGGGCACTTTGGATGAAATCCCTCCATTCCGCGACGCATTGCCAGCACCAGGCCGCACTATCACGCCACCCGACGAAGCAAGATCGCGGATCGCGGAATTGAGGGCAATGCTCGCTACAAAGGGCAATGGCGCTGACCTACCCTACGACAAAACATCACGGGTCGAGTTGCAGGAGTTGCAGTAATGGCAATCGTCGCTGTCTGGTTTACGCTGCACTCGTTTTCTGGCAACCCTCCGTTCCGTAATGGCGGTACTTGTGTTGGCGCACCAGGCGACACCAGAGAGGATGTGACCGTACATCTACGCGCAATGTACGGCAACGACCTAAGGAGCCTCGACGATGGGAGTAGCAACGGTACGCAAACGGCATACTACGCAGAACGTAATCATCAACCAGTTGAATCCGAAGGAAAGCAAGATCCAGTCGGCGATCTTGGATTTTCTCCGAAGGGTCGAACTCGGAAAGCGCGTAGTCAGGATCGAGCGGCGTAACGGTGGCGTGATCAGGCGCGTCGAGGGCGAGTACGCAGCCTTTGCCTATCACGTCTATCTACCAGGTCACGACCCTATCAACAAAGGCATCCCAGACATTGAGGGAGTCTTCGCCGATGGTAGGCTCTTTTGCATTGAAGTAAAACGCGAAGGCAAGGCGTTGGTAGGCGAACAGGTGACTGTCGCAGCGCATTGCCAGAAATACAGCATACCGCATCTCGTCGCACGATCCGTTGATGATGTCGTCGCGTGGCTCGATGCGGTATTTCCTAGAAAGTAACTACAACAAGAGTCGTCCAAATGACCGAACCAACACACCTCTGTACCCAGCATTG
>CAIJYR010000169.1 GCA_903824965.1 uncultured Thiotrichales bacterium | reverse complement strand
TGGCGAGCCAGCGAAGTGGCGAGTCGTGGCGGACGCAGGGCGGCGCGGGCGCCGAAGGCACGGCATGTCGCCAATTTTTCGCTCCCGACGGCGACTGGGATGTCCCAGTCGGGTATCGCGAAAAATGGCGACTTCCCTGGAAGCATTGGCCTCCTCAGAAGACCAATGTTACTTTTGGAAACTGTTGCTTGGAGAACTCAAAATAAAGCATTCAATATTGCCGAGTTATCCACTCTGTGTTGCCAAGCACGCCGAGTTTCATCGACATGCCGGAGAGATTGCGCGACTCGTCAATGAGAAAAAATATGCTGAAGCAGAAACAGCACTAGAACATGGGCCTTATGTGGAAACCTCCTCTGTTTTGCGCGATGCTGTTGCCAGCATGAAACAAGAGGCAGGTTTCTAGCCGTTTGCTGTTCTTTCTAATTCACTCGCAAGCGCAAGATAGTGCTGGGTCGTCTCTTCCTTTGTCATCCTAGCAAACGCTTCCAGGATCGCCTGGTTTTGTTCGGTGGGAATGATTCGATCGGCCAACGGAAAAAGCACACGATCTTCTTTGTGGATGTGGTTACGCAACAGTGCTACATATCCGAGCGCACTCTGCATCACCGACAAGAGGGCGTTTGAGTCACCTGTCTGCATTTGTGTGGCACTGGCGTGCAGGGTGCGTGTTAGCTCTCGTCCTTGCTCGTGTTCGGCTAGCATTACCGCCACCGGCCCCATCTCTCTCGACAAACCCTGTGCAATCAATGCCTCGAAGAGCACGCCTTCTTCTTTCTGATGATGACAACCATCGGCAAAGCCTTTGATAAAGTCGGCGGCCTTGAGAAAGAAATCGGGTGAAATATACTGGTTTAGAGAAGCATTCTTTGCGGCCGTTTCGAGCGCCACCAAGACCCGTGCAATCACTCGGTGCTCTTCCATCAAGATCTCAGTTGGTTGCATAGTGTACTCCTGGTTCTGACTCCGAAGATTCGGAGATCGGTTGAAAAAAGGTTTGTTGTAACTGCTCAGGTATCCATCAGGGGTTTTGACTTTCAGCTCGCCCCCGAAGGGGAGGGGTTGGGGAGGAGGCTGTTTTTGAATTGCTTTTGACTTATCCTTACTGATCTTTAATAGTGCCGATCAGTTACCAATTATAATCAATAACAACATCTATCAAGAAAAGTCAAACCCAGAAGACTACCTCTCCCCAACCCCTCTCCTTTCAGGAGAGGGGCAGGCTGAAAGTCAAAGGCTTTCCGGATCTATTCTCGCAATCGATACCACACAAGCATCGCAGCACTTGCACTCAGTAGGGCAGCTAAATAGAAAGTCCCCGCCGCGCCAACCCAATCCCAAAGATAACCCGCATACAAACTTCCTACCATACCACCTGCCCCAAAACCCAGACTGCTATAAAGCGCCTGGCCCCGCACCTGGTTACTTCCCGTAAAATACTGATGCACCATGCGAATGCCCGTCGCATGATAGGCTCCAAAGGTCGCCGCATGCAACACCTGCGCAAACACCAGAATGGGCACAGAATCTACATAGGCACCAATCAGAATCCACCGCACACTGGCCAGCAAAAGGGTGATCATCAATACCCGGATAGTACCGTACCGAGACAACCAACGTCCCACCACCAAAAATACACCCACCTCGCAGAGCACACCCAGCGCCCACAGCGCACTGATCAAACTATGGCTATTCCCATGATTCTCTAGATACATGGAGTAAAACGTATAGTATGGCCCATGGCTGGCCTGCATTAGAAAACAAACGAACAGAAAAACACCCACGCCAGGATGCCTTAACACTTCGAGAAAGGACTGTGGAGGCGCATCGTGCGTGGGTATAGGTGCCTCTGGTACGAGAAGGCTACTGAACCACAGGCCGGTGTACAGGATCAAGAGCACAAAGGGCAATACCTGGATACCAAAATGATCCACCACCGGCCCCATCAACAAAACAGCCGCAATAAATCCAATCGATCCCCATAAACGCACTTGGCCATAACGGTCTGTCCCAAGGTGATTGATGAGGGTTGCCTCCATCTGTGGGAGTACCGCATTCCAAAAGAACGTAAAGAGCGACATGACAGCAGCCAAACCCCAGAAACTACGCACACCCAATACCAATAAGAAACTGGCGACCGCAAGTCCTGTGGCGAGACGGACAATTGGCATCCGCACACAGGCATAATCAGAGAGAAACCCACAAACATTCGGTGCAATCACCCGCGTAATGCTGAAGATCGCGATCAGTGCACCAATCTCACTCGGACACAGACCCAACGAGTGCAGGTATACAGGCCAATAAGGAACCAATGCCCCCAGCGCACCAAAATAAAACAGGTAGAACAAGGACAAGGGCATATAGGGTTGTTGCAACGCACCAGAAACCTCGCGAAACCGCACCGCAGGATCCGTGAGGACAATCGCAAAAAAAACCCGTTTGAAGTACCGTTCAGAGGGAGGAAGGGGCTGCATTGTTGGCATGTTCCGTCAAAATCTGATACCGTTGAAGCTGTTCAGGGGTGGGGTGTGACCGCACCCAAAATGATTCTGTGCTCAACCGATTGCTCAAGCACTGCTTAACCAAAAACAAGGAAATTCGCCATGCAGATCGAAGTCAGCGGTACCATCATACAACTCAGTGAAGCCGGTTGGTTGGAAGACCTCAGCGAGTGGAGCGAAGAGGCAGCCGTCGCCATTGCCCTCAACGAAAAAGTGGAAATGACACCAGAGCACTGGGACGTGGTCAATACAGCCCGTGAGTATTTCCACGAGCATGGTTCTGTGGCAGAGCCTCGGATTTTTTCGAAGATCATGAAGGAAAGATTCGGCGCGGATCGCTCTACCAGCAAATACATCTATGATCTCTTTCCCTATGGTCTCATTAAGTCCGCCAATAAGATAGCAGGTTTGCCGAGACCTAAGGGCTGTAGTTGACGGTTGCTGTAATCATGTGGCGGTTTCGCAGACGGTGAGAAACCCTGATTGCGTTGCCGCTTCGCCTGCAAAAGTTCAGAAAGTTCATTGGGTCTCTCCGTTGTACAATGCCCGAAAAACGATTCGTCGTCGCGCTCCCTCCCAGGCACCACACGATCTGCCTGATGCTCTCCATCCGATACTGCGCCGTGTTTACCTGGCACGCAACCTGACCCAGGGGGCGCAACTAGAAACCTCCCTCAGTGGATTGCTACCGCCTCATGGAATGCCTGGTTTAGATGCTGCGGTGGCCTTGCTGGAGGACGCGCTGATGCACAATCAGCGCATTGTGGTGGTAGCGGACTTTGATGCCGATGGCGCGACGGCTTGTGTGGTGGCATTGCGTGCCTTGCGATCGATGGGGGCACAGCAGGTTGCTTATGTCATTCCGAACCGCATTATCCATGGCTACGGACTGACACCAGCCATTGTAGACGTGGCGGCTGCATTCTCTCCGGATCTTTTGGTTACGGTGGACAACGGGATATCGAGCGTCGAAGGTGTGGCCGCAGCCCAAGCAAGAGGGATGCGGGTCTTGATTACCGATCACCACCTGCCGGGTCTGCGTTTGCCTGCTGCCGAGGCCATTGTCAATCCCAATTGTCCTGGCAATACGTTTCCAAGCCAGTCGCTTGCGGGGGTTGGCGTGATTTTCTACGTGATGATCGCCTTGCGTGCCCGTTTGCGTGCCTCAGGTTGGTTTAGCCCCACACGACCGATACCCAACCTCGCGGCCTTGCTCGATCTGGTTGCGTTGGGCACCGTAGCAGACATGGTACCGTTGGATCACAACAACCGTATTCTGGTCACGCAAGGTTTGGCGCATATTCGCAAAGGAATAGCGTGTCCAGGGATCACGGCGCTGTTAAAAATAGCCGGACGTACCCCAGAACAGGCCAGCAGTACCGACATGGGTTTTTTTGTAGGGCCGCGACTCAACGCTGCAGGTCGCCTAGAAAACATGGCTCTGGGCGTGGAATGTCTCCTGGCGGATACGTTTCCAGAGGCACAAAAATGCGCCGCACGGCTACACGCCCTCAACCGCGAACGACGTAGCATCGAAGCGGAAATGCAAGCGCAGGCGTTTGATGATCTCGCACGTCTTGGCTTGGAGGGATCGCCTGATCTTCCTTGGGGGCTGGTGCTCTACGATGAAACGTGGCACCTGGGCGTGGTGGGTATTCTCGCTTCACGCATCAAAGATCGATTCAATAGGCCGGTCATCGCTTTTGCGCCTGGATCGAGTGGCGAGCTACGGGGGTCGGCACGGAGTATTCCGGGGGTACACGCACGCAATACGATCGAAACGATCGCGATTCGTTACCCAGAAGTGATTCGGCACTTTGGGGGCCATGCCATGGCAGCGGGTCTGACCCTGCATCAATCGCAGTTGGCCACCTTTTCGGCCGCTTTCGACGCAGAAGTACGCAACGCCCTCACAGAAGACGATCTGTGTGGTGTGATTCTTTCTGATGGCGAACTCGAACCCTCCGATCTCACCCTAGAAGTCGCGGAATTAATTCGCACGGGTGGCCCTTGGGGGCAAGGTTTTCCAGAACCCATTTTCGATGGTGTCTTTCAGTGTTTGAACAGCAGCAGGGTAGGGGAGTCTCACACCCGACTACGGGTGTCGGTCGCCGATGCCGCACCCCTCGATGCCTTTGTCTTCAACAGCACACCGGATCTCCCAAGCCCTGGATCTCATCTGCACCTTGCCTATCGATTGGACGTAAATCAATTCCGTGGCCACCAAAGTCCACAACTCATCGTGGAACATATTCTGCCAGAGGGCTGATTTCCTGCAAGGCCCTTGTAGGCTGCGACTGTTCTCGCTACATAGCATTGCTCTGTTGTTCCAGCAAAGCGACAAATTCATGAGCAGGCATTGGTTTGCCAGTCAACCATCCTTGAGAGATGTCACAACCAATGTGTCTTAAAAAATCCTTCTGTGCAACGGTTTCCACCCCTTCTCCCACGATGTTCATACGCAGCCCATGCGCCATGGAAACGATAGCACTCACGAGGCTCGCGGCTTCTTGTGAATCCGGTAAATCCATTACGAAGGAACGATCGATTTTTAGCGTGCTGAATGGAAGACGGCGCAGATAACTCAGGGAGGAATATCCCGTACCAAAATCATCAATAGCGAGACGAACACCCAGTGCGCAAATGTTGTTGATGATTTGATTGACTTCTTGCGATTCTTTCAGCAAGCGAGGAGCACATGGAGCGAAGCGTAGTGCGACGAGCCCCGCGTAGCCGTGAGGGCCGTACGTTTTGTCGATGTCCGCAGCCGTATCGCGGGCTGA
>CAIJYR010000168.1 GCA_903824965.1 uncultured Thiotrichales bacterium | reverse complement strand
TACTATAAGGCTACATTAATCCATTACCTCTTGGAAGGATTCTGATGGTGGTCATAGGTGGCAACTTGGGTTAGTTATGTTCTGGCAACGAAGTTCGTTTCTAACAATGCCATCATGTTCACCACCAACACAACCCTTTCCAACGGTGCAGGTTCGAGCACAGCCACACTCACCAATTCCCCCTCTGCTGGGAACCCAACCAAATGGGTTTCCATCAATGACAATGGCACAATCCTACGCATCCCCGCTTGGTAAATAGGAGACTCTGATGACTGATGCAACCAACATTGTGACCATCACCCTTGGGCGTGGTCGCACGAAACAACAAGCTTTTTCCGATGCTGCCATCGTCAACGGCTACCAACCGACCATCACCAGCCTCACGAACGAAACGCTATTTACCTCCTACGGTACGGTCATGGCGGCTGGGGGAACACCACAAGGCTTGTTGGCGAGCCTTAACGTGAATGGTGCAAACGCGCAATTCGTCAATCAGTTGATTCCTTGCAATCCGGTCATTGTGGCCTACCAAACCAGTACGACCACACCAAACCCAGTCTCAGCACAAACCTTCGGCGCTGGCATCTGGGCATCCAAATGCGATGAGTTAGACCGTGAGATGATGCTGACAGCGGCAAAAATCCGAGACGAAAAGGCTACACCAACGACCATTTCCTAGGAGATCACAATGGGAACAACACCAGTAGACGGGATGTTCGGCGGTATCGACCTCAGCAACCTGGTTGGTAGCGGTAGCGAAACAGCCGCCACACCGGCCTCTGCCACACCAGGCTTCATTGGCGCGAACTGGCCGACTAGCACGTCCTCCACCGCGCAACCTGGCACAACCAGCTTGGTCGGCACTGTCTTTGGCGCAACCCCTGCATCGCAATGGGGCGGCGGATTTCAACCAAGCCCATTGATGCAAATGGTCTCCCCTTCAGCATCGACCCCAATGCCTTGGGGCGCACGACCACCACCGATGCCCACCAGCATGGGCGGCGGACGCACATTGGCCCCAGGCGTATTACCAACCCCAGGGCAATCACTGCCAACGCCAGCAGCGACAACGCCAGGTAGCGGCATTTCGCAATTCGTCTGGCCCGATATGACATCTGGATAGCACAATGGAAGAGCCACACAACAATATCTCCACCTGCTTCTCCGGCGCACCCGTCCCAAGAGAAGCCATAGAAGCACTCCAACGCGAATTGGTAAAACTCCCTCAAGCCGACAATCTCATCACACAGCATCACTTCGCCGACGGAATGTATTGCCGAACTCTGTGGCGTCCCGCTGGCACACTGATCGTCGGTAAAGTCCACAAGCGAGAACATTTCTACATCGTAGCCAGTGGGCGGGTGCTCGTGACGACCGAGGAGGGAGTCAAAGAGCTGACTGGCACTACCGTTGTGGTCTCGAAACCAGGCACGAAAAGGGCAGTCCTTGCGCTCGAAGATTCTACGTGTCTCACAGTGCACAGAACCGACAAAACCGACCTTGACGCCATCGAAGAAGATCTGATCGAATATGACGGTACCGCGCTATTCGACGCCGGTAATCGTCCAATTACAAAAACAATAACGAACGCAGAGGCGTAACCAGTATGGCCTGGATATTAACAGCCGTTGGAACAGCAGTGGCCGGACAAGCGGTCAACAGTTTGCTGGGCGGTGGCGGTGTGAGCAGCGCCGGACAGTCAGCGAGTGACGCAAGCGCAGCACAAGCAGCGATCGCGCAGGGGCGGTACAGCGACTGGCTGAACAATTTCCAGCCGATTGAGACATCGTGGGCAACCCAGTTTGGAGCGACTCCTTCCAGCCCAGCCGCCGCACAAGCCGCCGCAAACGTCAATGCAGCAACCCAGCAGCAAATACAAAATCAGCAAGGCATGGTCGCAGCAGACGCAGCACAGCAGGGTGCTGCCGCAACAGGAGCCGCCAATCGACAATTGATGTCCTATGGCGTCAATCCGAACGATGCCCGTTTCGCTGGCGCGAATCGCGCATCCGCAATGGGTACCGCCGTCGGTGCCGTCAATGCAATGAATCAAGTCCCACAGGCCGTCAAGAACCAGCAACTGCAATTCCTGAACGTCGGGAACGGACTGCCCGCGCAAGCCGTGAGCGCCTACGGTGCATCAGCAGGTGCCGCAGGTACCTACGGCAATCTTGCGCAGCAAGCCTACAAAAACCAAATGGACATGATCGGCAATATCGGATCTGCAATCAGCTCACCCGCTGGGAAATCGTTCGGAAATTGGTTCAGTGGGTTGTGGGGCGGAGGCACAGATAGCCTTGGCTCACAAGCGGTCTCTCCGGCGGGCCAAGCTGGAGCGGGAGGAATGCCCGAACCTCACGACGGCGGTCTTATCCGCGCTCCGAAAGGCCCAGCGGATCAAGACACTGGCATAACTAATATCCGCGATGGCGAATATGTCCTGACACCCGAAGCGGTGCGTGCGCTTGGTGGCACACGAGTCCTTGATGATCTGCTGGAAGCACTCAGCGGAAAACGACCCTCCACAAAATACGCAATCCCAGGCACCCTCAAAGGCATTCCGGGCCGATCTTGCGGCGGCACTGGCGACTGCAATGGAACAGACACCAGCACGCAGGACAGCAGTGCGTCGCCCTACGCATTCAATCCGTCCGGCATGGCACCCACGCCGTTTATGCAAATGGCATCCGGTTACTCTGCACCTGCAACCGATGGACTCGGATACCCGTTGCCCACGTCCCTCACAAGCAGCACTGGCAGCACCTCGGACGATGGCGCATCGCCCTACCGATTCACTTCGTCCGGCATGGCACCCACGCCGTTTATGCAGATGGCTTCTCCTTCTGCATCGACATCGCCATCCTTCACAGACTCGACCACGACCACAGACACCACCAATGCTACAGGGCTAGAACCAAGCGCGTTGATGAAAATGTTCTCTCCGTCCACCAGCAGCAGCGTCACACCGTCCAGCGCCACGTCCTCGGTTCCCGATTACGCATCCACCATTGCACCACTCCTCAAGGGCAATGGTGCCAGTTCCAGCACGCCAAGCACAGGGAGCACCACTCCCTCTATGCCTACACTTGAGCCTAGCGCGTTGATGAAAATGGTTTCTCCAACAACCCCTACAGCCCCATCAACCCCAACCAATAGCACCGACTTTAGCCCAGGCAATATGTTCGGTCGATTCTTATACGGCCTCGCCAACGGAATCACCGGAGGAGGACTGGAAAAAGGGCGAGAACAAGGGCTGAAAGACGCCCTCTCCCAGCAAACCGCCGACTACAACAAAACAATGGCAACGACTGCCCAGCAGAAGCTCCAACAAGCCCTCTCAGATGCACAGCAGAAAAAAGCGAACCAAGACTACTACGCGCAAGTGGCGGCTGCCGTTCCACTGAAAGACGGTAAACCGGATTTGGATGCACGACGGAATGCTGTTGCAAATGCCGCCTGGATACGTGCAGATTTCGATACCTTACAAGCAATCGGAAAATCAGAGGAGGATGATGGGGATGGCGGTAAACTGGTCACAGGGATTGGAAAAGATGGCGGTCTTTATTACTATGCAAAGAACGATGACGGTAAGTACGAAGCGCAAAAAGATTCGGACGGGAATCCGATAAGAGCAAAAGAGAACCTGCTTCCTGTATGGTTACAAGGTGGTGTCGCAGGAGTGTACGGTTCCAATACAGGACAGGTGCGCCAACTCTCTGGCAGTGGTACCGAAAGCACTGGCAGTAGCACTACCGCACAAGGAGCGCAAGGACAGCAATCAACACCAGGGGTGGTCTCGTTTGGTAAGGGGCAACCAACGCCAGCACTTCCACAAAACAGTGAAGATCATCTATCCATGCTCTTGGGTGAGGCACCACTCCCAGATCCAAGCAAACCTGGTAAAGGGCAAACAGGTTCCTACCAATTGGCGGCACGTGCGAATGTCCAGAAGCTCGGCGAGCTGTTCGGCATACGTCCAGATCAGAACGCTTTTAACACCTATAAGCAAGCTGATGATCAAATCCTCAAGGGCGCTGATCGTAAGACCATCGAGTCTGCATCCGCATTGATTAGCCATATGGGAACAGCAAATGCATTGTTCGAGAAATTGAGCAATGGAAGTTTCCAGAGGATCAACGATGTGAAGAATTGGATAGACACAAAAATGGGCGGTGCAGCACCAGCGGCTTACAAGGCAGCTTCGGAAATCCTTGGTGACGAGTTCGCGAAATATATGGCCGGTGGTCAGTCTGCGCTTGCAGGCCGTGCACAGTTCCAAGAGTTATTGGCTGCTAAGCAAAGCCAGCTACAACATGCAGTAACTTCCAATGGAATGAAAGAGTTGATGGCTGGGCAACTGATGCCACGCCGGAATCTGTACGAAAAGTACACGGGTAAGACAGACTTCAATACGCTCCTATCCCCCGAAGCACAGGACATGATGAATGATCTTGACAGCCAGGGCGGGAAGATAACGCCTCCGACACCGATATCCGCGAATGAAGCCATCCGATCGATATACCATACATGCGGTAATGACAAGGATTGCATACAGCAACTGGTAAAAGAATACTCGTCATACACGGATGGGATACGGTTTATTGGCCCGTTCGCATCCGTATTTACCAACCATGGAGGCGCATCACAATGAGCGACGTTAGCCTGTCGGACATTGAGGGGGCAGCATCCAAGAATGGGTTGTCTCCGAGCCTCTTGCGTAGCACGATGATGAATGAGTCTGGTGGCAATCAGAGCGCCGTGTCTGATAAGGGTGCGCGTGGCGTTATGCAACTGATGCCTTCTGTTGTGCAAACCTATCGCGCATCAGATGCTGTGCTGCACAACGACGCGCAAGGAAATCTACACCTAGGCGCGAGACTCCTTTCTAATCTTGTGAAGAAGAACGGGGGCTACGTTGAGAAAGGGTTGGCCGCCTACAACATGGGACAGCACGCCCTTGATAAAAATGGTGGCAAAATTCCAACGCAAGTGAAGAAGTACGTGAGCAAGGTTCTGGCGCACGCTGATGCCAATCCTATGCCGAGTGAATCGGCCGATAATTTCTTCAGGAAACGTGGAATCGCACGAGGTGGCAAGGCGCAACCCATCAATGCGCAAACCATCGAGACAAGTCCGGCGCAAACGAAGATTAAACCAGAGAACTCAACTGAAGAGTTCTTCCGTGCGCGAGGCATCGTACGAAAGGCAACCACACCAGCCATTGCAGCTGAGCGGGAGGCCGCACGTAACGCCTTGGACATGCCGCCTGGCTTTGGGAAAGAGCCGCCAGCACCCGCACCACAACCAGTGCAACCGCCCAAATCATGGATCCAAAGTGGCTAGGACATGATTAGTGACTTGATCCGCGTACCTGCCACGGTTGCGCTCAGTGGGCCAGCAATGGCCGCAGGGAATCTGTACGCCGCAGTGAAGAACGGCTTTCATGCGAATCGTGATCAAGCGACCGACGATAGCGACAAGGTACAGCGATCCATCCTGTCCCCATTTGCACCCAAAACCGATGCTGGCCGCAAAGTCCTTGAGACCGTTGGCGACGTCGGCAACGCCCTGCTGCCAGCCACGCCAGAGCTGGCACGATTGGGATCGGTAGCAGAAGCGGCACCACGGGGTTCGATTGCCGATGCCGGACGCGTCGTTGCGGAAAAAGCTAAGAACGTCGCATTGGACACGATACGCCTTGGGGCAGAAACCGCGAAGAATGCCGCGCTTAACGCGAAGGACACCATTGTCAACGGGAACGTCGCATCCGACGCAATCTTGAAGGCTCGATCGGGACAAGCTGCCCTTAACAGAGAGCAGATCGCTAGGCAGCAAAAGGAGAACCTCGCCAACCTACTCGCCAAGGGGAAGAAGGAGGCGGCAGCGGCGTCGGAGACGCAAAGCAAGCAAGCGCCAACCCCAGAACAGCAAGCAAATCTGGATGCACTCAAAGCGAAGGGGCAAAAGGGTGC
>CAIJYR010000167.1 GCA_903824965.1 uncultured Thiotrichales bacterium | reverse complement strand
TTCCTCAGATCAGAAAAATGGTTGGTGGTAGTGCATCTTTTGATTCCAATGTTGTCGAAGTAGACCACAAACAACCGCGCATTATCAGTAAAGATACGTCCTTGGAACAAGTAAAAATGAATTGCATCTGGATGGTTTTCTATTCATCCTCCTATCTGCCAAAATGGCGTGATTACGAAAAAAGGGGCGATTGGGCAGAATCATAAAGCACCCCAAGCAGACACCCCGCCGGAAAATCGGCGGGGCACGGGTACTACACACCTACTACGATACCGTGAGGTTGGACACGCTCGTGTTGAGGCAGGGAGATTTCGTAACCGTTCAGACCATATTTACCACAGAGAATGCGTTGTTTATTAAAGGCTAAAAGCACCGATTGCTGGTATTTTTTGGTGCCTGAACGGTTACCTCTAATTGCAAGAAATGCTCCCGCGCCTTCCGCGCATGGTCAAAAACCGCCTGCAACCGCGTACCATCCCCCGCAGCAATGGCAGCAGCAACCTGCGTCAACCCTTCGTTATAGCGGCCAAGCACTGTCAGAAGCTCGGTGCGATTGGCAAGACAAATATCACGCCACATCACAGGATCACTGCTCGCAATGCGGGTAAAATCTCGGAAACCACCCGCCGCATACCGGAAAATCTCCCAGCTGTCATCCATGTGTGCCAGTGCGTCTACGAGCGTAAAGGCCAACAGGTGTGGCAAATGACTGGTGGCGGCCAAGACCGTATCATGGTGTTCGACTTCCATTTCCGAGACCTCTGCCCCACAACACTCCCACAGTGCACGCACCCGCCGAAGTGCCTCTGGGTTTGTTTCCGGAATGGGTGTAAGGATCACACGCTTTCTTTGGAACAAATCGGCATCGGCGGCCTCCACACCGCTGTTTTCTTTCCCTGCAATGGGATGCCCTGGGACAAAGTGCGCAAGCTCCGTTGTAAAAGCCATCCGCGCCGCTGCGACCACAGAACCTTTGGTGCTCCCCACATCGGTGACGATGGCATCTGGTGCTAAGTATTTTGCGAGTTCCTGGAACATGCCCTGCATAGCGCCAGGGGGGATCGCAACCACGACCATGTCCGCGCCACGCACTGCGGCCGCCAAATTGGGTTCAATGGCATCGACTACCTGAAGATCCAGCGCCCGTTGCAACGTGCCAGGGGAACGACCCCACCCAACCACTTGCTGACAGACACCCGTTTTTCGCACCGCCAACGCGAGCGATCCACCAATGAGTCCTACGCCGAGGATGACCAAGCGTTTTACGATCATACGGAGAGCACCCGTTCCAAGGCAGCCAGAAAACGGGCGATTTCTGTCGGGTTTCCAAGGGTCACGCGAAGGTGATTGGGCAAGCCGTAGTTACCCAGGGGACGCACAATCACCCCTTGGTGCAACAATGCTTCGTACACGGGGCCAGCTGGTCGACCCACGTCCACCGTCACGAAGTTACCCATGGAGGGAATGTAGTCTAGCCCTATTGCAGCAATGCCCGCCGTGAGGGTCGCCATGCCTTCGCGGTTCAGGGTGCGTGTTTTGATCAGGTGGTTCTCATCCTCCAGGGCTGCCGTCGCCGCCGCCAAAGCAATGCTGTTGACATTAAAAGGTTGCCGGACACGTTGCAAAAAGTCCGCGAGTGCAGGGTGTGAAACTGCATACCCAACGCGCAATCCAGCGAGTCCATACGCTTTCGAGAAGGTACGGGTGACGATTAAATGATCGTAACGATCCAGCCACTCCAAGGCATTAGGTACCTCAGGATCGGTAACATACTCATGATACGCCTCATCGATGACGACAATCACATGCGCTGGCATCGCACGCACAAAGTCTTCGAGTGCGGAGCGGGTCAACCAAGTGCCTGTGGGGTTGTTGGGATTGGCGATAAAGACCAAGCGTGTGCGCGATGTCACTGCTGCTGCCATAGCCGCCAAATCATGGCCAAACGCTTGTGCTGGGATTGTGACACCACGGGCACCGATGGCTTGGGTCACGAGCGGATAGACGGCAAAGGCGTATTCCGAGTAGAGTACCTCGTCTTCTGGGGTGACAAAGGCCCGTGCGATCAACTCCAACACATCGTTGGAACCATTGCCGAGCGTAATGGCCTCCCGCGCTACACCAAGCCGTAGGGACAGCGCATTCCGCAGTGTAAAACCGCCCCCATCAGGATAACGCGCCAGATCGGACAGGGCCGCACCCGCCGCAGCCAAGGCCAGGGGCGACGGGCCTAGGGGATTCTCGTTCGAGGCGAGTTTGATAGCGTTGCTGATACCATACTCTCGCTCCAATTCATCGATGGGTTTGCCAGGTTGGTAAGGCACGAGGCTACGCACACCAGGCGCGGCGAGACGCTGAAAGATATCCACATGCGGCATAAGGGTGGGTTTTCCTAGTGGGGATCCAAAGGCCGCATTCTAATCCTCCGGCCAACTGGAACATAGGCATGAATGCACAAACTGCGTCCTCCCTGGAATTTGCGTTGATCGCCCGCCATTTCACACGTCCCTCGCAGCGCGTAGATGTGGTACAGGGCATCGGCGACGATTGCGCACTCCTGCGGGTACCTAGCGGCATGGAACTCGCGATCACCATCGACACCCTAGTAGGGGGCGTGCATTTCCTGCTCGACAGCGACCCCTATGGCATTGGTTGGAAGACATTGGCCGTGAGCCTTAGTGACTTGGCCGCGATGGGCGCAGAACCCGCCTGGGCAACCCTCGCACTCACTCTGCCGGACGTCAACGAACCCTGGCTCCAGGCATTCAGCAGCGGCCTTTTTGAACTTGCTGATCAATACAACGTCGCTCTGGTAGGCGGAAACACCAGCCGTGGCCCCCTTTCCATCGCCCTGCAGGCGCATGGTTTCACCCCTCCTGGGCAAGCTATTCGCCGCGCTGGAGCAGAGCCCGGCGACTTGATCTATGTGACGGGTACTCTGGGGGATGCAGCCGTAGGATTGGATGTACGCCTAGGGCGCTTGGATGTGCCCATCCCACCAGAGGAAGCTGCCTATCTTTGCGCACGCCTCGAACGACCCGAACCGCGTGTGGCGGCAGGCTTGGCCTTGCGGGGAATTGCAAGCAGTGCCATCGATCTTTCGGATGGTCTGGTGGCGGACCTGGGGCATATCCTGAAGGCCAGCCAGGTCGGGGCTGTGATCAATCTGGACAGCATCCCCCGCTCTACCGTCCTGCGTGGTTTAAGCGTTCCTTGGGAGAAGATCGTGGGCGGAGGCGATGATTATGAATTATGTTTTACGGTACCACCCGATCGACAAGCGTTGATCAGTCCAACGATCAACAAAACACCCATAGGCGTAATTCAATCCGAGCCAGGTATACGCTGGTGTGACGCCAAAGGCCATGCTGTCCGAATCGAGGCAACTGGTTTTCGTCATTTTTAGAAGGATAGGAACGCAATTCAGGACGGATTGGATCGCAAGCTGATAGAAAGTACAATTCTGATTTTTAGCTTGCCCCTCTCCTGAAAGGAGCTACCGTATGCACACATCTTTTTCGAGCGTGCTCTATCAGATTGAACGATAAAGACAATTCTGATGTGCCCAAACGA
>CAIJYR010000166.1 GCA_903824965.1 uncultured Thiotrichales bacterium | reverse complement strand
TGGCGAGCCAGCGAAGTGGCGAGTCGTGGCGGACGCAGGGCGGCGCGGGCGCCGAAGGCACGGCATGTCGCCAATTTTTCGCTCCCGACGGCGACTGGGATGTCCCAGTCGGGTATCGCGAAAAATGGCGACTTCCCTGAGAGAATTGTCCGATTTGTTTGTCATCGCAGAAATAGCTGATCTTATTCTGTCCAGAACAGTAGGTGACTGAGTCTCATATGGTAAGGCAAGGTGTATCATGACTTCCATTGCGATCAACCAGCGGTATAAGAGATCGGATATTTTTCTGCAATCGTCCAAAGAACCGTTTTTATTATTCTTAATAATGAGATACAATGCTGTACGTTCTTGCATGAGCCAAGAAATAAAATAAGTAATTCTGCGGGCGCGGTCGCGGTCGAGGGCGCGGTCGAGGGCGCGGTCGCGGTCGAGGGCGCGAATAAAGTCAATTAATATGGTTATTGTATTTGTTTGTGTCAGAGGCCAATCTGCACCTATTTCTCCATGCTTTGGTTCTCGCGCAGAGGCAAGGACGTTCCTCAGTGGCATGGATGATAAAGACAATCCCGTAGCAGACCATTCTTTTGGTGACAAGGAAGAGGATATCTTTTCATCGCTCCACCAGCGTACTGGTTGGTGATATGCACCACACAGGGCGTGTTCGCTCCCTTCTTCCAACGTAGGAGGCCGAAAACGCCACTGACCATCCGAACGTGCAGTAAGCCAGTCACAGAACGCTTTGGCGTCACTGCAACGTACCCCCACTATCGGCTGACGTGCTGCCCCCTGCGTAAATCGTAACGCAGTCCAATGATCCGGTTGGTGGAATTGTAGATTAGCGGCACGTTCGTCGAGGAACAACTGGTATTCGGCATTGGTGATCAACGAGGGGTCGATAAAGCGATCGTCATCTATCTGATCCAAGTGTATCAGGCGGCGGGTTAGCAGACTTTCTGCGGCGAGGTGAAAGCGTTCTTGGTCGGTATCTTCTAAGCCTTCCTCGATAATGCGCTGGACACGTTCCCTCAAACTCTCTTGCAATTCCTTTGCCTCTTCTTCGATCTCTTGTGCCAATAGAAGGCGAGGCAGTGTTATCGGTTGATCGGCTAAACAGGCAAGAACGATTTCAGAACCATCGGTCTGGGCTGCGTACAAGCGCAAGGTCTCATGCCACCAACTGTCATCAATCCGATGCGCTAGTTGTGCGGCGATGTTGGTGTCCTTGGTTTCGAGGATGTGTGTCGCTGCGAGATATTCCTGGAACGAGAGATGGGCAAAGCCCCAACTGCCGCTCTCACGCTCTAGCAAGAGTCCACTGCGGGATTCAACATCACGCAGAAACGCAAAGACATCTTTACCGTCTTTTGTCCACCCGACGCGCTTCAGTACCGGATCGATAATCGTCATTGCCTCATCCGTATTGATTTCACGCCGTGCGGTCAGCATCATTTTGTACGCGAGTGGTTGTAGGACGCTCTTGCGTTGTGCAGGCGTCAACCATTCCTCTACCCCAAGCGCCTGCTGACGCTTTCCCAGGAAGACCTCGCAGATTTCGGCATATAGCTCGACACGACGGCCAGGCAGTGAACTGCGGTAACGATGGACGGTGGCCACCATGGTTAGCAGCAGTGGGTTGACTGATAGAGCGGCCAATGTACTGCTTGCACCATGGTGTAGACGGCCCAGCAGATCGCAAGCACCTTTATGAGCGTTGATGCGAATACCTGCATCCTCCTTGCCACCGTGCGCCATGGTTTCATTGGCAAGGTACCAGTTCTCAACAAAGCGCCGCACCTGTTTGTTCGTGAAAGGCTGTACCTCCAGTACAGTGAAACCTGCGATCGGATGATTACGATAACCAGCAGGACGTGAAGTCAATACAAAGCGATTGCGGCCAGGCTGATTTTTCTGGTTTTCGATCCAACGTCCTACCTTTTGACGAAGCTTGGGATCGGCAACTTCATCAAAACCGTCCAACAAGATCAGACACTTTCCCTTGTCTAGCTGAGATTGGAACCAATCCACCGAGGGACGGATTTTTTCGGCATATAAACACTGTGCTGGGCCACCTCCGCCAAACTCAGTTCTTCACCCTCCTTGAACATTCGCGGCACATCACGTAGGAAGATCAAGATCGGCAACCGAGGCCGAGGCCGATCGTGACGCGGTAGATGTCTGCGTGCCACCAGCATCAATGCCACATGCTTCATGAGCGTGGTCTTTCCGCTACCAGGTGGCCCTAGAATTACGAGCGTATTGAATCGAGGATCATCGCTACGAAGAAAATGCCAAATACGATGGTTCTCAGTGTCTGATCTTGCACTACCGATGAAATTACTAGAAGCTTTCTGTGAAGTGGTTGTTACGATGCTCAATTCCACAAACACTTTCTGCAGCTCTAGCGTGTACGTTCCCTGGGTACTTAGCCCTTTTACGTCGAAATCCCGATGTTGGTAGATCAAATGCTGGAGATAACGGCTTCTAGTAGGATGGAACCAGGAACCAATTTGGTCACGTAGGCGTTCGGCCCCTCTGTCAATGAGAAGCCAAATAGCCTTAATAACCATATACAAGAACACAAATAGGATAACAACGGCAATAAACAAGAACATCGCATCAACAGGGTGATCGGCTAACCAAGTCTGTACTTTGCCAAGATCAATATCAAAGACTTTACTAATGAGATTCACCCACCACGGAAAATTGTTATTGCTATTGCTAGACTGATCGGTCATGACTCTATCGCTTGTAGGATCAAAATAAAAAAGGAGCTGTCTTTGACTGATATTTCTTGTAGGGACGATTTGAATATTCTATAGCGAACGCTACATCAAAGGATGACAAATCAAAAGATCAACCTCTGCCCAACCCATCTCCGACTTACCTCTGAGAGGGGCGAGCTAAAAGTCAGAATCGTGTATCTGAGCATTTACCATTTACATCAACCGATTCTTTTAGTGCGCTCAAACAGTCCACCAAGACAGCATCCAGACGCCCGTACATAAACCGTTCATACGACGACCGATCGTCGGTCAACGATGCCCGTTCGAGACTGTCAAGATAGTCTATACGATCTTCAGGACGTACCACAACCGGAGGATAACCACCACGGATCAAAATCAGGTTCATCAACAATCGTGCTGTACGCCCGTTCCCGTCACTGAACGGGTGAATGGCGGCCAAGCGAAAGTGTGCCTCGAAAGCGGTCTCTGGCGTTGCGTCAACCTTTTGCAACCATGCGCCCAATTCCTCCATGAGTACAGGAACCTTGAGAGGGTTCGGAAGCACAACCCTCGATCCGGCAATCCGGCGAGCGTGGTGGCTGTAGCGTCCTGCGATCTCCGGCTGACTACGTGCAACGATCCGCCTGTGCAGTTCGCAGACCACCCGCTTATCGAGACACGTTGATTCCTGAGCCAGCGAACGCATCCACCGCAGGGCATCGTAATGATCAACCGCCTCCAAGTGATCGCGCAAAGATTTTCCACCCACGGTAATCCCGTGCTCGATGACTTCTGCGGTTTCGCGGTGGGTAAGCCTGTTGCCTTCGATCGCGTTGGAGGTGTAGGTCAATTCGACATCGTAGTATTTTTGCAGTTCTGTCAGGGCAGCCACAGAAAACGGGCGCAAACGATCCAACTCCGCCTTGTTGCTCTTAATGCGCTGGAGGATGGTCGTAAGCATACGTTTATTTCGCTACCTCAAGAGCCTCCAGCAAGCGGTTGTGAATGCCGCCGAAACTGCCGTTGCTCATGATCAACACATGATCACCCGCATGAATGGTCGAAACGATTGCATCCACCAACCCTTCGATGGTCTGGTGGACTTCCCCACGCTCGGCCAATTCAGCGGCCACGCGATCCAAATCCCATCCCAGATCAGGAGGTTGGTACAAAAACACACGATCCGCGTCCACCAACGAAGGGGCCAGGGTATCCTTGTGTATGCCAATGCGCATGGTGTTCGAGCGAGGTTCCAGAACGGCCAAAATCCGATCGCGTCCCACCCGCGCACGCAACGCACCCACCGTGGCAGCAATGGCCGTGGGATGGTGGGCAAAGTCATCGTAGATCGAGGCACCCCCCGCCTGACCACACAATTCCAAACGGCGCTTGACATTGCGGAAGGTCGGCAAAGCAGCCAGGGCAACCTCTGGCTCGACGTCTGCGTGGTACGCCGCTGCAATGGCTGCAAGCGCGTTGTAGACATTGTGAGCACCCAACAAGCCCCACTCGACACGCCCGACCGTCTTTCCTTTCAGGGAGACCTCGAAGTGTGTCCCGTCGGCGTTGATGAGACGCGCTTGCCAGGTTGCGTTGACGGATCCGAACGTCTCCAGGGGCGTCCAGCATCCCATCCCCAAGACACGCTTGATCGCCATGTCGTCACTAGGCGCGAGGATCAGTCCAGATCGGGGTACGGTACGTACCAAGTGGTGAAATTGTCGCTCGATAGACGCAAGATCAGGAAAAATATCGGCATGATCATACTCTAGGTTGTTGAGAATGACCGTGCGTGGACGATAATGGACAAACTTGGATCGCTTGTCGAAAAAGGCCGTGTCGTACTCGTCAGCCTCGACCACAAACAGCCGTGAGTCGGTGAGGCGTGCCGAAACGCCGAAATTCTCCGGTACCCCCCCGACAAGAAAACCGGGCGATCGTCCCGCAGACTCCAAAATCCAAGCCAGCAGGCTCGTGGTCGTGGTCTTGCCGTGGGTACCCGCAACCGCCAGCACCCAGCGTCCTTGGAGCACGTGCCTCGCAAGCCAGGCAGGGCCAGAAACATACGGCAGCCCCTCATCCAGAATATGCTCCACAATGGGATTGCCGCGTGAAAGGGCATTGCCTATCACGATGACATCCGGCACCGGATGGAGGTGCGCGGGATCGTACCCTTCTTGGAGGACAATACCAGCCGCCTCAAGTTGCGTACTCATGGGCGGATACACATGAGCGTCGGAACCCGTCACGGTATGGCCCTGGGCGCGTGCTAAAAGGGCAATGCCGCCCATAAAGGTACCACAGATACCAAGGATGTGTAGGTGCATGATAATCTTCAGGTTTCTGGAAATGGGAGGGGTTCAAAACATTCGTTCGTTCCCCCAAGACAGCCGAGAGGGGGCGTTTGGGACGTATGCCGTACATAATACCCCCATCACCCGCCAGGCATCCAATGGTAATCCATGGTAACAATGGTAATGGTTCGGGTGCATGGTGCGAACGGTGGCGGTATAGCGTACCCTTTGGTCTGTGGTGTTGCCGTCAGCGAAGCACACTTCCGGGCTGAAAGAGGTGCGCGTGGGCGTTGAGCACTTCGGCAACGTCGAGGGGACGCGCCCCTGGGAGTTGGATGGTGCGTAGAATCAGGGTGCTATCACCGGTTGCGACCGAGATCCCGTTTCGGTTGCTTTCGAGGATTGTCCCGGGTGTGGCGGAGGTGGTGTGCGTGTCTATGCTCGCTTGCCAGATCCGTACTATGGTTTGACCCGTCTGGGTTTGTGCGATCGGGTAGGGGTTGAAGGCACGCACTTGGCGATCCAAGGCTTGGGCACTTTGAGACCAGTTGAGTCCTGCCTCGGCTTTGTCGAGTTTGGTAGCATAGGTGGCGAGGGCTTCATCCTGCGGTTTTGGCGAAAGCATACCCTGCGCCAGATCGTCCAACGCACCCACAATCATCGAGGCTCCGAGGGTGGCAAGGCGATCGTGGAGCGTTGTCGCCGTGTCTGTGGACAGAATGGGACACGTCTGCTGCAACAAGATCGGGCCGCTGTCGAGACGTAAGGCCATTTGCATGATGCTGATGCCCGTCTCCTGATCGCCTGCAAGGATGGCGCGTTGAATGGGTGCAGCCCCTCGAAAGCTGGGCAACAAAGACGCATGGAGGTTGATACACCCCAATCGCGGCGTGCGCAACACGGCTTTGGGGAGGAGGAGGCCGTAGGCAGCAACCACCATGACGTCGGCCGCGAAATCATGTAATCGGGTTTGTTCGTGCGCGTCGCGTAGGGTTTCGGGCTGGAGAATCGGCAGACCGTGTGCTTGTGCGAATTGCTTCACGGGGCTGGCTTGGTATTTGCGGCCGCGTCCTGCTGGACGGTCGGGTTGGGTATAGACTGCGAGTACGGAATGGGAGGATGCTAGGAGGGCTGCAAGGGCCGTCGAAGCAAATTCAGGGGTGCCAGCAAAGAGAATATTCATATGGTTTTTTGTTGGTAGAGAGTGTGGTTAACTAAAATCTCGTTTTCGTGGCAGTCAACAGAAGTCAACGTGTGAGAGCGTGCCGTGTCAACCACCTTCGCCTAAAGGCGGGGGTTTTTCGGGGACATTGATGACCGTAAGTCTTACCTCCGACAACGCGAACCATTTTGCCGACACGGTGGGATGTTTTAAAAGCGACCGTATTCTCCGTCAAGCGTCCAGCCAGATCCTGGCACGGATACTGGCGTATACGGTGCCCCGCACCCTCGATCAAGGTACGATGTTGTACCATGCGGGTCATACGGCGCGAGAATTATATCTGGTGCTAGAAGGGGAGGTCGATTTAATCGGTCGATCGGGACATCATCGGCATCCCTGCGAAAGGCGTGCCGGGCAGGAGGCTGCGACCAGTATACCACTCTACCTGACCGATGCGGTTGCACGCACGCCGATACGAGTCCTGGCCATTTCTCGCAAGGGGATACAAATCTTACTGGACGCACACCCTGAACTCGCAGGTCTGTTTCACACGTCGCTCATGCAATCCTTTAGCGATGATCCCCTAGAAGATGAGATAAGCGCCACCTCCCTCCCCGAAGAAACCAAAAAAGAATATTGGAAGAGTGTCTTTGGTTGGTTGCTTGCCATTGTAGTGCCGATGTTGGTGCTGTTCTTCGGCACCAGTTGGGAACTGCCGCGCAATACGTTCTATTTTATTGCGATCTTTTCATCGGCCTTGATGATGTGGGTTTTTAGTCTCACCGACGACTATGTGCCTGGTATTTTTGCACTGCTTACCACGTTGGCAATGGGGTTGGTTCCAGTCAATGTGGCCTTAGGTGGTTTGGCTGGGGAAGGTTTTGTGTTGGCTATGAGCATGATCGGCCTGGCAGCGTTGGTCGTAACCTCGGGTTTGGGGTACCGATTGCTGCTTTTGTTTCTGACCAAACTGCCCAATCACCCCTTTTGGCACAATGCTTCTCTGTTGTTTACAGGTTTCTTGTTGACCCCTTTGGTTCCTTCTGTGACCAGGCGTATTTCTTTGCTGATTCCGATGATGCGGGATCTCATGGAGGCTTTGCGCTGCCTTCCTAAGGGGATGAGCGCAACCGCGCTGGTTGTCTCGCTCTTTGCAGGTGCGAGTTTGCTATCGGCGGTGTTTCTGAGCGGAAAATCTGTCAACTTTCTGATATTCGGTCTATTGTCGGATCAAGTGCGTGATCAGTTCGATTGGCTTCCATGGACAGCATGTGCTGCTGTGGTAGGTCTCATGATAGTCTTTCTTTATTTGATGTTGGTCGCTTTTCTCTTTCGCAGCAATGAATATGCAACGCTCCCTGAAGGTACGGTTGCAGCCCAACTGGAGATGCTCGGAAAACCACATCGCAGAGAATGGGCTGTGATCGTTGCTGTGGTGCTGTTCGTGGTTGCGATAGGCTTAGGCCCCCTCCATAGTATCCAGCCTGCCTGGATAGGATTGTCCATCTTCTGCGGGTTGTTGGTGTTTGGAATGCTCGCCAAGAGTGAATTCCATAAGGGCATTGAATGGCCCTTCCTGATGTATGTGGGCAGTATCCTTGGTATGACAAGCACATTTCATTATCTGAGAGTAGACGAAGTCCTGGTAGCAGAACTGCCTTGGTTGGGTGTTTATATGCACAGCAACTTTGGGCAATTCTTGCTGATATTGGCGGCCACGGTGTTTCTATTACGCTTGTTCATCCCGATCAGTGCCACCATTGTGATCCTGGCGACCGTATTGATGCCGATCGCAGAAGATGCGGGGGTCAGTGCATGGGTGGTGGGTTTTTCTGTCCTCATTCTGGGGGAAACCTGGTTTTTTCCCTACCAGTGTTCCTACTATCTCCAGTTACGTGAGGCAACGCATGGGTCAGAACTCTACGATGAGCGCCTCTTTCTGCGCCTCAATGCCTTTTCGAACCTGGTCAAATTGGGCGCACTGTACGCATCCATTCCCTATTGGAAGGCGCTAGGCTTGCTATGAAACAGTGGTTACCCGTTCCTGCCCTCATTGTGTTCTTCCTTGTGGCAACCACAGTGGCCGTGGTGAGTTTTACCCTCCGTACGCCAAAATTGCTGATACTACAGAGCAGCAGCAAAGAATCCCCCTGGGTACGTGGGGTCGACAGGGGCATCCATCGGGTGCTGGACGACAAACGGCAATATGCGGTGCGTTGGTTCTACATGGATACCGATCGCCACCCTTGGCAGGGGTATCGGGAGAACATCGGCCAAACCGCACACCGACTCATCGATCAGTGGAACCCTGACGTGGTGCTGGCCGTAGACGAGGATGCACAACAATATGTTATGAAGCAGTATGTCGGCAATCTGCACCTTCAGATCGTTTTCGCTGGGGTCAACGGGGCATTGGAGGCTTATGGCTATACGCGGGCACCCAATGTGACAGGTATTGTGCAACATCGTGCGTTGTCGGCGATCCGAGATGCAGTATCAAGCATGACGCACCTTGGCCAGGCTGCGGAGGGAGAGACTGTCCTGCGTGTTCGACCAAAAACAGACATGGTGCGTGCAAAACCCGACCATCCCGCGCTCCAACGGTCAGGTGGTGAGGAAGAGCGCAATGCCGCTTGTGTGTCTGAACCACCGTGGTCGAGTGCTTTCCCACAGTGGCACTCCATGATCCGTGCAATGGACAATGCTGACAAAAAAGCGCCGACGGGGATTTTGGAGTGGTGGCCCATTCGGTTGGGGTCTTCGGTGCGTGGGGGTCTGCTCGAACCGTCGCGCTTTACTAGACAGGACATACCCACGCATACGGAACCGCCACCGCGTATGCAAGCCGTGGTGCCGATTGCACGATCCGAGATTCGGATCTTTCATCTGGGGGATCAATCCACCTCTGCACGCAACGACGAGGCATTCATTAGAACGTTTGATTGGCGCCCAGTTCGTTTGGTAGCATCGCGTCTGGTGGGGACATTCTCCGATTGGCAAGCTGCAATCGAGGGTGCAGCCGGACGTACCGATTTTGTGCTGGTCAGCGATTATCGTTTATTATCCCGATCGGCACAGGATCCTACGTTGGTTCCACCTCGTGATGTTGTGCAATGGACTGTGGCGCACAGCAGCGTACCTGTGGTAGGCACCAATGGTTTTTTCGTGCAAGACGGTGGTGCCTTCGCAGTGGGTGCATCGCCCTTTGAGCAGGGAACGGTAGCAACTGGCATGGCGGTGAACCTCCTCGAACGCAGGATCGATCCAAAGGCCATCCCACTCGCATCAACGAAAGAGTTTGTGGTGTTCCTGCGGGGAAGCAAGCTGCGTGAGGAGGGGCTGTCGTTGCCGCAGATTTATGAGTCGTTTGCACGCGCCACGAACAACTACTTCGACTAGGATTGTGACCAGGAGAAATCCCACTGTGCTACAGTACAGTGGTCGCTTGTTGAGCCGTTTGTGGGGCAAGCGTACGAAACCGTTTTTCAAAACCAATGTAGGCAAAATCCATGAAGGGGAAAGACAAATGATGTACACCACACTACGGATATTGGTCTCTATCGTCGTGTTGCTGTTGGGTATGACCACTGCGTTGGCAGAACCGGCCTCTGCCGGGGGACTGTATCCAACAGTGATGAACCAGAGTCAAAGTACGGCAGGTCAGCTTCAGAATGTGTCTCTTGACAGTGACATTCGACACCTCACGTTGGGCCAAACGGCTGCCATCGTCGTGGGTGCATTTGCGGGCAGCACCCTCCTGACGACCGTTCTAGAGGGTGGTACTTTGGTTTCCATCGCAGGGGGCATCTTTGGTGTCGCCCTCGGCAACGAATGGTATCAACGCGGGATGTGGCCCTTTTAGGCCTCCCCTGAGTCTCAAGCACCCCTTGATTCTGTTGGTTCTTCGCAGGGTATGACCCCACACAGGTTGCCCTGTGGAGGATGTTACTCCTTTATTTTTCCGTTCCGGAGACTCGGATGAGCGAAAACATCGAATCTGGCCTCGTTGAGGATCGTTTGTTCCAACCACCGCCTGCCTTTGCTGCGAGTGCGTATCTCGGAAACCCTGCGGTCTTGGCAGAATTGTGTGCCAAAGCAAAGGCCGATCATGCGGGTTTTTGGGGTGAATGTGCAGCTCGGGAGCTTTCTTGGGACAAACCGTTTCAGGTGACGTTGGATGATTCACGCGCTCCGTTTTTCCGGTGGTTCTCCGATGGCGAACTAAACGTCTCTTACAACTGCCTTGATCGTCACCTGGCTGATCGTGCCAATCGTCCTGCGATTATCTTCGAGGGTGAAAAAGGCGACACGCGCACGCTTACCTACCGCGATTTGCATACCGAGGTCTCCCAGTTTGCCAACGTACTCCTCGCGCAGGGGATTACTCTAGGCGATCGGGTCATTATCTACATGCCCATGATCCCGGAAGCTGTGATCGCTATGCAGGCTTGTGCACGCATTGGTGCCATCCATTCTGTGGTCTTTGGGGGGTTTTCGGCAGAATCGCTGAAAGATCGCATCGAGGACGCAGGGGCCAAACTGGTGATCACGGCGGACGGTGGCAATCGTGGTGGAAAAGTCATCCCCCTCAAAGCCGCAGTGGATAAGGCTCTTAGGGGGGCGTGTCCGACCATTCAGCGTGTCATTGTGTACAACCGTTGTGATCTAGGGCCGCCCATGCAAGACGGGCGTGATGTCTGGTGGGATCAGGCGTGCGTGGGTGTCTCTGCGGTATGTGCGCCGGTTTCTGTGGGTGCGGAACATCCGTTGTTTTTGCTCTACACCTCCGGTTCTACCGGAAAACCCAAGGGAGTCCAGCATTCTAGTGCGGGATATCTGCTCCATGCGATCATGACCATGCGATGGGTGTTTGATCTGCGGGACAGCGATGTTTTCTGGTGCACGGCCGATGTGGGTTGGGTCACGGGCCACACGTACGTTGCCTATGGCCCCCTGGCCTGTGGTGGCACCCAAGTGATCTACGAAGGGGTGCCCTCGGTGCCCAATGCGGGGCGTTTTTGGGACAACGTGCAACGACATGGGGTCACTGTCTTTTACACCGCACCTACGGCCATCCGTGCCTTGATGAAGTTTGGGGACGAGATTCCGGCCCGTTACGATTTGTCGCGGCTGCGTTTGCTCGGCACCGTGGGAGAGCCGATCAACCCTGAGGCATGGATGTGGTACCACACGGTCATTGGGAAGGAACGCTGTCCCATTGTCGATACCTGGTGGCAAACGGAGACAGGCGGTCACATGATTGCGCCGATTCCCGGGTGTGTTGCCCTCAAACCTGGTTCTTGCACGACGCCGTTGCCAGGCATTGCGGCAGATATCGTGGACGAGGAGGGCACTCCGATCACGACGCCTAATGCAGGTGGTTATCTCGTGATCACCAAACCCTGGCCGGGGATGTTGCGCACCATCTGGGGGGACGACGATCGTTATGTTCGCACCTATTGGGGCAAATTCAAGAACCGGTATTACCTGGCCGGGGACAGCGCCCGTCGTGACAAGGATGGATATTTTTGGATCATGGGGCGCGTTGATGATGTGCTGAATGTGGCGGGCCATCGGTTGGGTACCATGGAGGTGGAATCCGCCCTGGTAGCCCACCCACGGGTTGCGGAAGCGGCGGTGGTGGGCCGTCCTGACCCCATCAAGGGGGAGGGGATTTTTGCGTACGTGGTACTGCGCGGGGAACGTCCTGCCGGTGGTGTAGACGAGGCGCTCACGCAAGAACTGCGTAACTGGGTCTCCGAACAGATTGGGCCTATCGCGAAACCAGACGACATTCGCTACGCCGACAATTTGCCAAAAACGCGATCGGGCAAAATCATGCGTCGTTTGTTGCGTTCTGTGGCTGCGGGTCAGGACATTACCCAAGACACATCCACCCTAGAAAATCCGGCCATCCTTGCGCAGATCAAGGGAGAATTGTGATCTACTGCGCAGTGATCTACTGCGTATACAACGAACACCCGCGCCGGTATGGGCCATCCAAAAACATATATGGAGAGCAAGAGTAATGAATCCAAGAAAGAAGGTCACGGTTGTTGGAGGCGGTCAAACGGGTGGTATGATCGCGTATTGTCTGGCGAACAAAAATATTTGCAACGTTGTTATTAAAGATATTCCAGAATTTACGCAGCACTATGGAAAGGCGCTGGATATCATGCAATGCTCGGCTTTTGCCGGATTTGAGACAATGGTGACGGCAACCATCGACTGGGAAACCACGGCGAATTCAGATGTTATCGTGATTACTGCGGGTGCGCCTCGACTGCCTGGCATGTCGCGTGAAGATCTGCTGAAGGGGAATGCGGACATTGTGGGCGCGATGGTCAGAAACGTTGCCAAGCATTCGCCCGATGCCGTCATTATTATGTTTTCTAATCCCATGGATGTGATGTGCCACGTTGCCTTGCGTGAGTCTGGTTTTCCCCGCAATCGCATCATCGGGCAGGGTGGTATGTTGGACAGTGAGCGGTTCCGTACCTTTTTGGCCATGGAATTGGGGGTGTCGCAGCGTGACATTCATGCGTATGTCTTGGGTGGACATACCGATACCACCATGGTACCGATTGTGAGCAGGGCTTGCATGGGCGGCTTTCCTGTTGCGAGTCTCATTGGAGCGCAACGTCTTGAGGAAATCGTCGCACGGACGATGAAAGGGGGGGCCGAATTGGTGCAACTCTATCGGGCGGGGTCTGCCTTTTTTGCGCCTGCCGTTGCAACAACTACCATGGTCGAATCCATCATCATGGATGAGAAACGTGTGCTGCCTTGTTCCGTGCTCCTGGAGGGTGAATATGGCGTGGTCGAAGAGGTGTTCTGTGGAACCATCATCAAGTTGGGTATGGGTGGTGCAGAGCAAGTCTACGAAGTCCCCGTGAGCGATCAGGAGCGTGAACGCATTCGCGCAGCGGCACGCAGCACCCAAGAGCTGTTCGCCCTGATCAGTTAAGAAAACCGGACTGAAGTTATGCGCGAAATCCATGTTGATGTCATTCAGGAAACGATTGCCCGTCTTTGTGTGGATGCTACCCACCGCCTGCCCGTCGATGTGCGGGAGGGATTGCTTGGGGCGGCCGCCACCGAAAAGGCACCCCTCGCACAAAAGATCCTCACCGATTTGATCTCGAATTTCGAGATCGCCGAACGTCAAATGGTTCCCCTCTGTCAAGATACGGGGACGGCTGTTGTGTTTGTCGAACTGGGACAAGATGTCCATGTTGTGGGGGGCAGTCTGGAGGACGCGATCAACGCAGGTGTGGCTCGCGGCTACCAGGAAGGGTTTTTACGGGCTTCCATCGTTACGCACCCACTCTCGACCCGCCAGAACACCAAGAACAACACGCCCGCTGTGGTTCATTACGAGATCGTACCTGGCGATCGGCTGCACCTGACGGTACTGCCGAAGGGTGCAGGGTGCGAAAACATGAGCCGCTTTGCCAATTTTCTCCCGCGTGCCGGAAAGGATGCCATCATCGAGTTCGTTCTACGCACGGTCGAAGAGGTAGGCGGCAATCCTTGTCCCCCCTTGGTGATTGGCATTGGGATTGGAGGCACGGCAGAGTTTGCGATGGGATTGGCCAAAAAAGCCATTTTCCGAGGGGTGGGGAGCCAGAATGCCGACCCAGAAGTGGCTGCACTCGAACGCGAACTCTATACTAAGGTCAATGCGCTCGGCGTTGGCCCTCAGGCCGTAGGGGGTAGCACGACGGCGCTCGCGGTCAACATCCTGATGCATCCCACACACATTGCCTCGCTTCCGGTGGGTATCAACATCCAGTGCCACAGCGCACGTTCTCAGGAAGCAGTCCTCTGAGGGGGCCACATGACAATAGAGCGAGTCAATGAACACACCGTGCGCATCAGCCCCCTCATCACAGAGGAAGAGGTGCGTCAACTGCACATTGGAGACCATGTGCTTGTTTCTGGTGCGATTTATACCGCACGGGATGCTGCCCACAAGCGCATGGTCGATACCCTAGAAGCAGGGGGTGCGCTGCCCATCGATGTCCGTGGCCAACTGATTTACTACGTAGGCCCAACCCCGGCACGGCCTGGGCGCGTCAGTGGTGCCGTGGGGCCAACGACCTCCATGCGGATGGATCCCTTTACGCCGCGTATGCTCGCTGCGGGCATGAAGGTCTGCATGGGCAAAGGCAACCGTGGTGCCGAAGTTCGTCAGGCGCTCCAACAGTATACGGGCGTCTACCTGATGGCGGTCGGCGGTGCTGCGGCCATGCTGTCCTTGTTCATCCGAAGCATCGAAGTCGTTGCCTACGAAGACCTCGGCACAGAGTCGATCAAGCGCATGGTGGTCGAAGATTTTCCGGCCATCGTCATGGACGATTGCTATGGGCGTGACTTACTGACCGAGGGCCGCAAGCAGTACCGCGACCAAGCAACCCTCGGCAGCTACGTCCCAAGCGATCGGATCGTGGTCTCTGCTGGCTAGGGGAGGGTGGGTTTAGGTGCCAGGGAGGGCGCTTGTGGTGGGTGCTGGGATGCCGTGTGACAGGTGTTTGTGAATTGTGATGCGAAATACAACCACACAATGGCGACGGTAAATAAAAACACTGCCTATCTATTAACAACAATTGTTGGCTATGTTTTTGCCAAACGACCGAGAGTTTTCTTATACCTTACAATAAATTTGCACACCTTAGTTTCGCCACCATAAAACATATCTGAGTCATAACCATCAACCTCTGTCAATTTGCATGCTTCTCGAATCGTTTTCAATACTTTTCTCCCAACGTCCATGCCGTCTCTCGGATAAGGTATATGTGCGACACGACGTCCAATACGTTTCTCATCGCTAAAGAAAAATTTACGCTCCTTTGTGTATTTTACAACATCTATAAAGTTTCCTTTAGGATTTTCTAAATGGATATCATATTCTTTAAGAAGTTTGCCAAGCTCGCGGAATGTGATAATATTCTCGCCGCGTTTTAGGCTTCTTACCCTCCTTGAGAGCCACTTAATAATCTCCTTCACTTCGATATCAGATATGTCGCTTGTTTTTTTCTTTGGTGCAAATTTGTGAGATGCTATATTGATCATCAGTCTGTACAGGTCATCTTGATCTATATCTTCTCTTAAAGTTAGATTGTTCTTGTCCAAGTGACAGAGCAGACTAACCAATGCCGCTCTTTTATTCCCATTATGAAATCCATGATTACAACAAACACCGTAACAAAGTGTGGCTGCATTATGTATCGGTAAGGGATACTTTAAGTTATTTCCGTATCCAACATGTTGTCTGTTTACAGCAGACTCTACCAGAGCACCTCCATCTCTCATGCCTTGCGGTTCAATTGGATCTTTGCTTTTTTTGAAATCTTCAACGAGCAAATTGTGTATCCCGACCACTTCTTCAAACGACAGTGTTTCTAATCCGTTATGGTGCATACAAATTATATCTCATGGTACGCAAACATCCTTCACACGACGCTCAGCCGTGATCGCTTGGGAGTAGTGTGTCAACAGATTCACCACAGGAACATTGTGACAGTAACGCACTTCGCTTGTCTAGTGGGATCCACAAAAAATTTGTATCTTTGAGTACGACTGACAGAAGGGTAGGGTGGTGTACCGTTCCCTTGGGTGCTGGTGCACAGAGACGGCGCACCCGGACGGGCGGTTGATATCACTCGATGTTCTGGTTCTTGGAAGATGGCTTGGTGGAGATTGGTGTGACTTTACTGGATACCTGCCTGGCGCGTTCTAGTGCCTCGCGGGTATCGCAACCCGTCGCCAAGGCTACCCCCATGCGACGTTTTGTAAACGATTCCGGTTTTCCGAACAGTCGCAGTTCGCTCTGTGGTACCTGAAGGGCTTCCGCCACACCAGAAAAAGCGATTCCAGTTTCCTCTAGACGACCATAAATGACAGCAGAAGCGCCGGGACTGCGCAAGGACACATCGACTGGCAACCCAAGGATGGCACGGGCATGAAGCTCAAACTCATTGAGACGCTGACTACACAAAGTGACCATGCCCGTATCATGCGGGCGTGGGCTGACTTCGCTGAACCATACTTGATCGCCACGTACAAACAATTCTACGCCAAAGATTCCAAGACCCCCCAGATCATCGGTCACTTTCTGAGCAATGTCGCGGGCACGTTGCAAAGCCATCGGTGACATCGTTTGTGGTTGCCAGCTTTCTACGTAATCACCATGAATCTGGGTATGACCAATTGGCTCGCAGAAAAAGGTTTCTGGTGCGCCACTGTGTCCAATCGCACGCACCGTCAGTTGGGTGATTTCATATTCAAACGCGACAAAACCCTCTACAATCACACGCCCTTGGTTGACGCGAGATCCCGCCGCTGCATACTGCCAAGCCGCTTCTAGTTCAGACGCACAATCTACCTTCGATTGACCCTTGCCTGAGGAGGACATGACTGGTTTGACAAGGCAAGGATAACCAATCTCATTGTCTATTGCCGTGCGCAGTTCTTCCAGGCTATTGGCGAAACGATACGGCGAAGTAGGGAGACCTAACGTTTCTGCGGCAAGGCGGCGGATGCCTTCGCGATTCATCGTGAGATACGCCGCACGTGCGGTAGGAATGACGCGGGCAATCCCTTGTTGCTCGATTTCCAGGAGCGTTGCTGTCGCAATGGCTTCGATTTCCGGCACGATGATGTGCGGTTTTTCCTGATCGATGAGGGCACGCAACGCAACCGCGTCTGCCATGTTGATCACATGAGCGCGATGGGCGACCTGGTGGCCTGGTGCATTGGCATAACGATCGACTGCGATGGTCTCGACGCCTAGGCGTTGCAAAGCGATGATACATTCTTTGCCGAGTTCACCGCTGCCTAGTAGCATGACTTTTGTGGCGGATGGACTGAGTGGAGTACCGATGGCGGATGTATTGTGCATACTATTGTGCATAGTCATGGTGCTTGTAGGGTGCGTATTCGTATGGTACGGAAGTCACGCAGATGCGTAAAATTTCGACCATGGCCTGGGATGGAAGACGCGCACTGCCAATGTGCCACCAGAATGTCAGTTGGGTATCCAGCAAGAGTCTCACGGTGATGGTGTACCCGTCTTGAAGCAGTCGAACAGATCGTCTACGGGTTCGTTGAAGTCATCCTCGATCCACCATCCTGCTCCTGCCATGCTACCTGGTGGTACGATTGTAGGGCGCGGTTGCTCATAGGCAATGAGCATGGCAATGGGTTGTCCAGCACGGGCGATAATGACCTCTTCACCACGCTTAACCAGTTCCAGTAAGCGAGACAGGTGGGTCTTGGCATCGTGAATATTGACTGTTTGCATAGCCTCTCCCCACGGTTAGCTAACAGTTAGTTTAGTGGAGGAGAGTGCGAAGGGCAAGACGAAGCGTACACGAGCAAGACGTGCTCCGCTTGTGGGCAGCTCCACAAGATTGGTAGCAAGAAAACCATGAATTGTTCTTGAGGAGCGGTTCTTGACCGCGACGAGAACGGCGCTCGCGGGATATTCCTGCGGGCATTGGGAGATTCACCCTCACTGGAGAGCTATCTCCTGTGTGCATTTGTTGACGAACGGTAACGTCCGTTAACTTAAAAGAATCGGCGTTATTAGTTAATTCGCAGCCTTTCTAAAATATCCGCACGCGCCTGTGCAAGGAGAGAATCCCGATCAACACTGCGGAGAATCTCTTCGACAACCTGTTTTGGGCCTCCTTCCCCCCAAGATCGGCCCTGGGCAAAAAAACGCTCCGCCGCTTGGCCGACCACATAGGTGGCATAATAGGCAACTGCGCCCTGTGCAGCAGCCGTCAACGCAGTAGACAACCCACCCGTGGTTGCCTTGAGAGACGCCGATACCAGATTAACCGTCCAAACCGTACCCATGAGCAGTGCGGTTTGTGTAGCAATGGTCTTGAGCAATCCACTGGCCTCTCCCTTGGTCACAGAGAAACCGTAGATTTGAGAAAGGTGTAAAATCATCGAGAGGTCGACCATCGCAGCCGCGACCAAATCGACGATAGGAATAGGATTGACTGCGACCGCAATTCCCTTAGAAATACAATAGGTTCGTACGACCTTTTCGGCTAATCCACGTTTGGCTTCCAAAATGCGCATCGATACCTGGTCGGAGAGTCGACCCGCAAACAGACTGGCGTTGAGGGCTGCCAACGTTTTGCCTTCTGCCTCCAACAGCATCCAGAGTTGATCGCGGAGCATGGCAACTTCGGGAGGAGGGCGTCGATGTACCTCAATCTCACGTCCCTTCGCATCCAGATGGACATAAATCCGTTCACTCGGTGCGGCCGCTGAATACACCAGATATTCTGGGCGCACCCAATCACGGGTACGTTCGGCAAGGGTGGTCATGAGTAGTTCGCGTTCCGCGAGGGTGTAGCGATCCGATTTGTTGAGTACCAGAATCAGGGGACGCCCCTGGGTAGCCAGGATACGCAACGCCGATGACTCCGTCTCGGTAATGTCCCCATCCACCACAAACAGCACCAAATCGGAACGGCCCGCAACCTCATGGGCCAGGCGCTCGCGGGTTTCGCCCTCCACTTCGTTGATGCCTGGGGTATCAATCAGAAATACACCCCCGGTTTGGCACTCGTCCCAAGACGCCATCTCATGGGTACGGGTTTCGCCGTGCAGTGGACTTGTGCGAAAACGGTTCTCACCCAGCAAGGCATTCAGCAACGCAGATTTGCCGACACTCACACGACCAAAGACCGCAATGTGCACATGACCATGCGCCACTTTGTCGAGCATAGCCTCTACCTGCCGATAGTCCTCCGCGAGAGATTCCCGTACCGATTCGGGTACCCGTGGATCGTTGACAAGCTCGCGCAAACTCTCACGGGCCAAAGCGAGGTGCGTATCCCCGACAGGGAGGGGTGGGGGTTCTTCCTTGGGCTCCAACCGAGCTTCTAGCGCCTCCAAAGCATGGCGTGTCGCGCAGATCGCTCCTTTAGCGGCTGTACGGGTCGTGCTCAAAGCGCCCTTGGCAGCCGTGCGGGTAGTCGCAGCCGCTTCTTTGACAATCTCACGCCCCATATCCGCCGCTTCTTGGGATATCTCCCGCGTGGCTTCTTTGGTGATTTTAAGGCTCGTCCCGATGTGAGACTTGGCGTGTGAGAGCCATTCGGGCAAATTTTCGCGCACGCGATTCCAAATCTTCACCAAGTTTTTCCTCGAAGAGCAGCACAGCCGGTGCCGGTTGTAGCTCACCACGGGTTTCTAGGGTCTGGGATACGGCCTTGCCTAGGCTGTCGAAAATCAAGCCGTACGCGACCGCATGCAACATGCCACCCGCCAAGGTTCCTAACCCAGGAAATGCCTTAAAACCATTTCCAGCAACTGCGAGCATGATGGGCAATGTTTTGGCAACATGGCGCCCTGATTGTTCCAACAACCGCTGTAGATCCATTTGCCGTGCAGGAACCTCGTAGAGTGCGCACATTTCCTTGAGAAGGCTGATGCCTAAATAGCCTTGGATCAAGAGGTCGGTTCCTGGTGCCACTGCAGCGATGGCACCTACGACGGCTTTGCGTGCGTATTGACCGACCAGTTCATCGGCTTTTGTACGTCGATGTGCGGTCAGTGCTTCGTCCAGTTTGCGTGCTGCCAATACGAATACCGTGCTGTCGCGTAATTGTTCGAGAGTGGACAAATCACTGTCAATGCAACGCTGTAGTGCATCAGCCAAGGGCGCTACCTGGGGAGACAATTCGCGGATCACCCGTTCTTCCCGACCATCGGGGAAGACCCGTAGGATCTCTTGTGTACCGCCGGCCGTAATCGCGACCACATCGATTCGGGCAGACCCCTCGACACGCTCCAGCAATCGGCCACGTACCAGTTGCAATTCTTCGCTGGTATACTGATCCATCTTGTTCAGAACCAATACCATCGGTTTGTTCAGCGCGATCAGGGCTTGCAGTTCGCGGTATTGATCGCGGGTGAGATCGCCATCGCATACATACACCACCACATGAGATCGCATGGCTTCTTCACGTGCCATGGTATCGAGTTCGCCGCTTGCCTCGTTCAGGCCGGGCATGTCCGTGAGAATGAGGCGATCGTGGGCCGTGCTGAGCCAAACGTGTCGTATCACATCACGGGTAGTACCTCCACGCACGGAGACGTCCACCTCGGCTTGGGGAAGCAGGGCGCGTACCAAAGAAGATTTTCCGGTGCTGATCTCTCCGAACAGGGCAATGTGCACCTCCCCCGTGGCCCGACGGTTCTTGAGTTCTGCGAGTTCCTGGCGAACCACGGAGAGGTCGACGCCCAATTCTTCCCCGTGGGCGATGCGTCGCTCGACCTCCTCTTGGGTGGGGGGGGGCTGTGGGGTTGAGGTAGCTGCCTTTTTGGGTACCAATACGCGCCACACGATCCATGCACCCCCTCCGACGAGGGCCAACAGTACGACGGCGTACAGTAGGGCCAGCCAGGGAGAGACACTATGCAGGTGATCCAACACCCGAAAGATCCAGTCCGTGAGCGCGAGCAACGCAGACAGCAAAGCCGCCACCCCAACGACGACTGCTATGGCCAGGGCAGCACGAAAGATAGGCACGGAACGCATGATTCTGTCACCGGTCTCAGAGGGTGGGAGTATAGCAGCATTCAGAGAATCGCCATTTTGTACAGAACCGGACACGAGATTGGATTATCATACAGCGACTCTTCTCGTCGGGCCAGGAGGGGAGCACCACACCGAGTCCCTGTAGGAAGCATGGTGTGCGCCAAGAGGCCCAATCGGACTGAAAGCCGGGACAACCGGCGTTTTAACGGACGGCTGAATACCGTCTCCTTTCCTCCCCACCCGAAAGAGCGGGGTTTCTCGGAGACATTGATGATTACAGAAAAAGCTATCTTGGAGCGGTTGCGCTCCTGCGTCCCGCTGAACAGCCTAAGCCAAGAAAGCTTCCAGCGCTTGTGTGGTGAGGTCTCGGTAGAGCATATTCCAACGGGGACGCGGTTGTTCAGCATCGGTGACGAGGACTCATCCTCTATCTACCTCATTTCGGGTGGTTTGGAATTGCTCTCCAGCGATGGTGGTAAAAGCACGATTCAAGCTGGGAAGGACAATGCACGCTACGCCTTGGCAAACCTCAAACCCCGTCGTTATAACGGCATTGTGCGGGATCCTGCACAAGTGGTGCGGATAGAAACCAACCTGGTGGACAAACTGATGGTATGGGAAAGCACCTCACGGGACAGTGGTGGACTCGTGGTAGACGAGTTCGATACTGACAGTGGAGACAATGATTGGGTCATGCGGCTTTTGCAAAAGCGCGTATTTCTGGATCTACCCGCAGCCCATGTGCAGGAAGTCCTCAACCGCATGCAAGAGTTGATCGTGCGTGATAACGATACCATCATCCGTCAGGGCGATCCTGGAGATTATTATTACGTCATTCGTGAGGGTCGCTGTCGGGTGCTCCGTAGCGTGCCTGGTGCTACCGCACCGCAGGTATTGGCAGAACTCTCCGTGGGCGATAGCTTTGGGGAAGAGGCGTTGGTGTCGCGCAACCCTCGCAACGCTACCGTGGCCATGCTCACCCCTGGGCGTCTGATGCGTTTGGCGGGTAAAGATTTCGTGGAATTGCTGGAACAGCCTGTGCTGCGCTGGGTCTCACCCAAAGAGGCTGCGCAATCCGTCAAGGAGGGTGCTTTGTTGTTGGATGTCCGCACGGAGCAAGAACATACGCACAATAAGATCCGAGGCAGCATCAACATCCCTCTGCAACGTTTGCGTGAAGGCACGGGAAAGTTGCTACCGAACGCCCGTTACATTTGTTATTGCGATACGCAAGTACGAAGCTCGGCAGCGGTATTTCTTCTGCGCGAGCGTGGCTATGATGCCAGTGTTTTGCGGGGAGGATTGGCGCGTCTCATGGATCTGTTTCGTGGACGTCCTAACAGCAACCAACCACAGCCGTGACCGTGTTGGCCAACGGTACGTGTACCCGGTGCTGTCTCGGCGTTCGGGCGGTCTGTCTGTGGGTATTAATCTGAATCCAAACAATGCATGCAATTGGCGCTGTATGTATTGTCAGGTTCCGAATCTTGTGCGTGGTTCATCGCCGCCCATCGATTGTGAGCAACTTGAGCGCGAATTGATTCATCTTCTGGGAGAGATTCTGTCCGGAGCATTTTATAAACGTCATTCGTTGCCCGACGATCGCAGGGCCATTCGCGATATTGCCCTTTCTGGAAACGGCGAACCAACGAGCTGTCAGGCGTTCGAGTCCGTCTTGGACATCGTTGGCCGTGTCTGCACCCAGTTGACGTTGCCGGATACTCTCAAGAAAATCATCATTACCAATGGCAGTCTGGTATCCAGGCCAGTGGTGCAACGCGGGTTGGCGCGGTGGTCAGCTTTGGGCGGCGAGATTTGGTTCAAGTTGGACAGCGCAACCACGGAAGGCGTGCGTCGTATCAATCAGGCCCATCGCTCTCTCGCAAAAACGCTACACCATCTGGAAATATGCACACACCGCTGCCCTACTTGGATACAAACCTGTTTTTTTGCGTGGGATGGTCAACCACCGGACGAACGAGAACAGCAAGCCTACCTGGATGCGTTGCGTACCATACGCCAATGGGACAGGTCGGTCAAAGGCGTTTTGCTCTATGGCTTGGCGCGGCCGTCGATGCAACCGGAAGCGTTGCGGCTCTCTGCACTGCCGCTAGCATGGTTGGCAGCGATGGGAGAACAGATCCAGTCGATCGGCCTACAGGTTCAGATACATGTATAGGTTCACCGGGTGCTTACCGTCGATCCAACAAGTGACGGGGCAGAAAGACAACGCTCGCAAGGACTGCGGGGATCACGGCACTGGCAATGACTGTCGCGACCAAGAAAGAATATTGTTCCTGCGTGATAATCTGATGGCTTAGTCCAAAGATGGCTGCGATGATCCCAAAGGTTAATCCGGCAGACATGAGGAGCGTATAATACCAACGCTCTTTTGGGTCACGACGGAAATAGCCAATGACCGGATAAAGACTCACGATTTTAGAAAACAAATTGCCTACAAGCAGCACCAATAAGGTCAGGGGTGCTGTTGCGAGCACAGGCAAAGAAACCAATGTCCCAGCACGGATGAAATAAAACGGCGTTAGAAACCCCATGGTCAGAGAACGAGCACGCTTGATGCCTTCTGCATCTTTGGCAGAAAACTCGGCCAATACAATACCCACCAGATAGGCCGGTAGCACAGCTTCGCTTCCTGACCAAAGCGCAAGAGCACCCAGTCCAAACAAGACAAAAAGCACCCACTTGGTACGAATGGCGGAGGTGCGATAGGCATATTTGCCTGTCAGCCAATGACTGACTCGTGGCAACAAAAACAATACAAACGCAGTCGCTACAATAAAAACAATCGTTTTGTAGGTAAATGGTGCAAAAAAAAGGCCGAGACCAACGACTGTACCAAGGTTGGTGACGAAACAAGAACCGAGAATACCCTTTCCGAAGCCTATTTTGTTAAAACCAGTTTCTAGCATGACAGCATACACGACGGAAATTGCGGTCGTTGACAGTGCGAGACCGCACAATAGACTTGCTTGTGAGTCCCAATGCAGAACATAGCGTGCGATTACAGTACAAAGAAAAAAAGGGGCAAGAAAACTCACAAGACCGACGATCGAGATTTCCTTTAGTTTTGTTTCTAGCGTTTCTGGATCTAGTTCTGTGCCTGCGAGACAGGTAATCAACAAAGTACCCGTAGACGCGAGGAATTGTAACCACTCCTGGTTGGCTCCCAGAGATTCAAAAACGCCAAAAAAGGTTGCCGTAGTTCCCGCCACAATACCAACACAGATTTCGATCAACGCGATCGAGATACGCAGGTGATAGGCAATCACGGAAGAAAGGACAGCAAGGCCAAGCCACAAAGCTGCAATGGCATAGAAGTGCTCCACGTGGTTGCTCCTGGATAGTAGGGTGTGGCGGGAATATAGCAAAATATCCTTGATTCAAGAAGAACAAGCAAGCCGTGCGGTACCCGCCACGAGAGTAGGGGTTCTTGTGTTTTTACGGTTTGCGTATTGTTTGCTCCCATATTGATGTGTTCGTAACCAGACAGATTGTGCATGTCAGTCACGAGCGATCCCCTGAGGCCGTATTGAAACTCGTTCTCTTACTGGCTTGGCAGGATTCCCTGCTGCCACTGTCCAGGGATCGATGTCATGGAAAACACTGGAACGGGCAGTAATGACAGCACCATCGCCAACAGTAACCCCTGGTGCCAGAAAGACATCGGCGGCAATCCAAGCTCGTTCGCCTATTGTGATTGGTGCTGTTATCAAAGGCATGCCTATATCGGTATAGTCATGGCTGGCAGTGCAGAGAAAACTGTATTGGCTGACCGTACTATATGCGCCCAGGATAATTCTGTCTACACAATAACAGTCTACTCGGTGACTAAGACAACTATGATTCCCCATCTGTAGGTTCCAGGGTGCCCAGATTCTTACGGATGGATAGGGATGTGCTCCTTGACCAATCTTTGCACCAAAAAGTCGTAGCAGGATCCTTCGCCATCCATGTAAAAAGATTGGGCTAGGCCGATAAAATAATACCCAAACGAGATTCCACAACGTGCGGGCAAGTCTGTTGCTGAGGCGCAATGGTGTACGGAGCATTTTGGTGGACACCAGCCTATGCTCCTGTTGGTTTCACCCAGAAGGCTGTATCCGTGACGCCGTTGCTTGTCCAAACACAACGCCAGTCCTGTAATGCATATTCCACGGTACGCCAATCTTCTGAGATGTATTCGTTCTTCTTGCAGGAGCAAGGGGCATAAGATTTTTGTATACCTGGCATTGGTAAGTACCAGTTTATGTTATCGATAATGAGGATGCCGGTGGGTTTTAGTTTAACCCAAGTTGCCACCTATGACCACCATCAGAATCCTTCCAAGAGGTAATGGATTAATGTAGCCTTATAGTAATCAATCTATTGGTTGCCGATGGGGAAGTAAAATGGACGAGATGATTATAGTAACATATTGTATCT
>CAIJYR010000165.1 GCA_903824965.1 uncultured Thiotrichales bacterium | reverse complement strand
CGATTCATGCAGTTACCAGTGCTGGTTTTGAATTAAAAGCATTTCTGTTTGTCCTGGCTCACAGCTTTCAATTCGCAGCCTGAAATATCATATTTCTTATGCGGTCTTCGTCGCCTGATAGGTGGCAACTTGGGTTAAATATGGATCTCCAGCAACGAACGCAAGACAGCTGTCCACCCCATGGCTATATTCGAGAGGGAATAGCCACCGCCTCCTGTGACGACGAACCGTCCCTCGCACAGATCCTCCGCCACGGCGATCAAGCGGGTCACTGCGAACGCATGAGCGCGATAAGACAGAGCCAAGTGCGCAAGGGGATCCCCTGCGAGGCTGTCCACCCCACTTTGTAGGAGCACGAATTCTGGTGGTTGCGCACGCAAAAAAGCTTCTACGGCGGGCCATGCCGCGAAAAAATCTTCGTCTCGGGCGCCGGGCTGCAAGGGAACGTTGACCTTGGTACCCAAGGCAGGGCCTGTACCACGTTCTTCGGCATGTCCCGTTCCCGGATACAGGAAGCGACCATCCTCATGAAGATCCGCAACGATCACGGCGGGATCGGCTTCATAGGGATAGTAGACACCATCGCCATGGTGCGCGTCTATGTCTATATACGCAATGCGGGATAGTCCGTACTCCTGTTTCAAGGTCTCGATGGCCACCCCCATATCGTTGAACACACAAAAGCCGGCCGCTTGATCAGGACGTGCGTGGTGGAGACCGGCGATGGGGATAAAGGCGCGTCGGGTGCGTTTTTCCATGACTTCCCGCACGGCATGCACGACGGAGCCTACCACGAAACTTGCAGCATCGTGGATACCTTGGATGGCAGGGGTATCCCCCTCATCCAAGTAGCCGCCCCCTTTTTGGGATTTGTCCTGCACCAGAGAAACATACGCAGGGGTGTGGAAGCGTTCCAGGAGAGAGGAAGGTGCCTGTACGGGGGAACACAAGGTTGCCCAGGCATCCAGGCCGGATTCACGCACTGCATCCCAGAATGCAGTCTGGCGCTTAGGCCCAAAGGGGTGATGCTGCCCAAAATGGTAGCGTGCGAGTTCTTCGCCAAGGTAGAGTGAAACGGTCATCAAAGTCTCCGAGAAACCACAATATTTAGGGTATTTTGTGGAACAAGCGGTGCCGCAACCCTGCCACGCTCGTGATGATCACCAATTGTCGGAGAAACATGATAATCAACACCAAGCCCGTATCGCTGCCCAATTGGTTGGAGGTTGCCACCATCGCTTCTAGGCCACCCGGCGCAAAAGCGAGCAGTGCCGTAGCAAGGTCTATCTGGGTCAGCCAGTGGAAGCCATACCCCACGCACAAACAACTGACGATCAGCAGTACCACGAGCAGGACTTCCAATAACACTGCTTTTCGGAGCTTCCGCATGGTATTAAGGTTGAACTTGAGTCCTGCAGAGAGGCCAATCACGAGCAAGGCAGCCAGGGACAAGCCCCCTGGGATTGCCAGCTGACCGGAGAATACCCAGAACAACAGCAGCCCTACCAAGAAAGTGCCCAAAAATCCGCCTGTGGGCAGTTTGCCTTTTTCTCCGAGGAGCGTACCCCCAGCAATCGCGATGGCGATCAGCATGAGATCCCAGGCCAACGGGAAAGGATGTGCGTTTTGTGCCGACATCGAAGGAGGAACAATGGGAGCGTCTGTGGCAAAAAAGCTGGCCACAATCGGTACAATGACGATCACGAGGGTCATCCGTAGGTATTGCAAAATGGCAACCGAACCTGGATCGGCACCAAACTCTGCACTGATTGCCACCACAGCCGTAGCCGTCCCTGGGATCGAACCGAGCAAGCAGGTGGCCAGATCGATTTTTGAGAAACGCCATATCAGGTACCCGTTGAACATACACAAACCACCGGTCATGCCGATGGCGATCAACACGGGGATAAGGTACACAGAGACCCGAATCAAATCCTCTGGAACGAATCGGGAGGCCGCAATCAGACCTACAACAGACTTGGCGATCGTCATCCAACGCGACGGCAACGGTGCAGACACCCCCAGTATCACAGCATAGAACACCCCAGCCAGCAATGGCCCAACCAACCAAGCCACTGGAAAGTGCAATCCACTGAGTAAGGATGCAACGACCCCTGCGAGTAGCAGGGGTGCGAGGATACGCAGGAATGGGTGGCGACCCCTCAGCACCCTCAGCATCGCAAGGCACCACCGTTGACGTGCAGCGTCTGACCTGTGATAAATCGTGCGGATTCTGAAGACAAAAACCCACACAGGGCTGCGATTTCTTCGGGAAGGCCCAGTCTTTGGAGCGGAATGCCTGCAAGACGTCGAGTCGTCGCCAACATATCTGACGACGTTCCGTGTGTAGTATCAATCGCACCGGGGACGATGTGGTTGACGGTGATGCCGTGGGGTGCTAACTCAACAGCCAGACTTCTTGTGAGGCCAAGCGCCCCCATCTTGGCGGCGCACACATGCGACCACTGGTCTCGCCCAATAAAGGCATTCAGCCCCGACACGTTGATGATTGTTCCGCCCCCTGCTGCGATCATTCCAGGAACCACCGCACGGCAACAAAAAAACGGCCCATCCAAATTGGCCGCCAAAATCGATCGCCACTCTGCCGTACTCATCTCGGTCAGGGCACAGGATCGGCGCAGGCCTGCATTGTTCACTAGAATGGTAACGGCACCCACCCGATCGCTGATCTCTGCCATCATGCGCTGCACTTGTTGTTCTTCGCCGACATCTGCCAGCACCGCAATGGCTGTGCCTCCGGCCGATTCTACTGCTGAGACGGTGGCGGCCGCTTCTTGCGCGTTGTTTCTGGCGTTGACCACCACCGTAGCGCCCTGCTTGGCCAGTTCTCGTACCACTGCGCGGCCAATGTTGCGACCAGACCCCGTGACCAAAGCAACTTTTCCAGACAAGCTAGACGACGTCATGCGGATCCTCGTGCGGGGGTGATAAGACCAGGTATCCTTGTCTTAGGTAACCCAAGTTGCCACCTATGACCACCATCAGAATCCTTCCAAGAGGTAATGGATTAATGTAGCCTTATAGTAATCAATCTATTGGTTGCCGATGGGGAAGTAAAATGGACGAGATGATTATAGTAACATATTGT
>CAIJYR010000164.1 GCA_903824965.1 uncultured Thiotrichales bacterium | reverse complement strand
GATTCATGCAGTTACCAGTGCTGGTTTTGAATTAAAAGCATTTCTGTTTGTCCTGGCTCACAGCTTTCAATTCGCAGCCTGAAATATCATATTTCTTATGCGGTCTTCGTCGCCTGATAGGTGGCAACTTGGGTTAAGTAATAGTGTGCTCCAGCCGATATTCCCTTGATGACATCGTGCGTGGTCACCAGCGCAGTCTGGAAGATAACAGGCACATGGGTCAGTGAAGGCATCTTACGAATTTCTTCCAGCACTTTGATGCCATCCATGCGTGGCATCAAGCGATCCAAAAGAATACAAGAAGGTACGAGGTGTTCCAGTTTCTTCAGTGCAATATCGCCATCATCCGCCATCACAACTGTATAGCCCTGGCGAGACAGATGAATGTCGAGAATTTCTAGGTTGTCTTTGTTATCATCCACTACAAATACAGTATGCATAGCACCACTCACTCTTGGAATTGCCGATAGGTTTCCGTAATCTCTGGCAAGGCTTGTTCAAACGCAGTGACCACCTCTGGTGAGAAATGTTTTCCCGTTTGAGTCTTGAGGAAGGCAAGGGCATCCTCGAAACTCCATGCTTTTTTGTATGGTCGGACAGAGGTCAGAGCATCGAACACATCCGCAATGGCAATAATCTGTCCAGTGATAGGGATCTCTTGCCCACGCAACCCCGCCGGATAACCGCTGCCATCCCATCGCTCATGGTGGGTCAGGGCAATTTCTGCGGCGGTTTGGATCAGTCGTATACTAGAACCGCCAAGAATAGTCCCTCCGATGGTAGGGTGGGTTTTCATAATCAACCACTCAGCCTCGTCGAGTGGGCCAGGTTTTAGCAAGATCCCATCGGGGATGCCTATTTTTCCTACATCGTGCATAGGGGCAGCATGCAAAATGAGATTCACAGTGCGCTTGGGTAACTGCAAAGTAGCAGCAACAGCCTGGGAATAGTGAGACATGCGTACGACATGCAGGCCGGTTTCATTGTCTCTAAATTCAGAGGCGCGACTCAAACGCCTGATGATTTCCGATTGTGCCTGCTCTAGTTCTAGGGTTCTGTCGGAGGCGATTTCTTCAAAAAATTGTGCCTTCGCTGCTAAGATCTTCTGATTGCTATTGGAAACCAAAAGCTTTCGCAGTCGCGCAACCAATTCTTTTTCTTTGAATGGTTTCGTGATAAACTCTGTAGCACCAAGATCAAACGCACGCATACACGTTTCTTGATCATGCATCGCTGTTATAATACAAACAGAGATCCCCAACTGATATTTCCGAAGCTCTTCTAGAAAGACAAAGCCATGCATCTTTGGCATCAACAAATCTAATAATACCACCCGAAACTCATCGGTAATCACACGCGACAACGCACGCGCAGCGTTATGCTCAACAGAAACGGTGGTAAAGCCATTTCTTCTGAGTATTTCTTGCGTGATCTCAAGGCTGTCTGGATTGTCATCCACCACCAGAATAGAGGAAGACAAAATCTGATTGTCGCCGCTCTGTGTAAGCATGACCCAATACCTTCCTAAGAATGAAATGACAGGACGTTTACAACCATATCAGCAAGCCGTGCAGCAAATAGATTCTCATCGTTTGGTGATCTAGGGTAGGCGGACACTCCATGATCGATCGTAGAGATGTACTGTGCCATTTGTAGCGGAAAGCAATCTTCGTATGATCAGCATCCGGTATGGATCCATATCCTCAAGAGGTGATTCGCTAACCACTTGGATTTCTATCCCATCCTCTCCTTTGCACACCGTCACCACCATTTTCTGTGTGGAATGAAGTGTGTGGTAGATCAGTTCCTTAAGAGCCAATCGTAAGCTGCTTTTACAAGGATAATCTACGCCATCTTCCATGGACAGTGTTATCTTCCCGTCAAACAAACTAAGCAAACCAATAAAAACACCACGAATGGTGTCATTGTCTTCTATGCACTCACCTGTTGCGGCGGAGGATATTTGCATGAAATTGGAGACAATGCTCGATATTTCTTCCACAGCCACAAGAGACCTTGTGTAAAATTGACGCACACGCTCTGATTGGACTTCCTCTAATTCTTCACCCAATATACTAATAAAGGAAAGCGCATGATGCAGAGGAGTTCTTAATTCATGGTTGAAATAAGACAGCATGCTTCTGCTCAGCTCGTTGACATGCTTCTCAAGAAGCAGGTTAGATTCTATTTCGCGCATGAGTTTACCTGACGCAATCTGACGCAAACAGCGTTCCACTACAAGATGTAGATAATCTGGATCAAAAGGCTTTGGTACGAAATCGGTAGCGCCAAGCCTAAAACAGCGTACCGACAGGGCCTGAGACATATCTGCTGTCACAACAACGATGGGTACAACGGCGCTGCCCTCTCTTAATTTCTCAATAACTTGCAAACCATCAATACCCTTTAGGTTGATGTCTAACAATACCACATCCTGCTCTTCTTCCTGAAACAGGCTGATCCCTTCCTCACCACCGTCCGTTTCTCTGACGGAGAATGTAGGGAAGAGAGATTTCATGAGTGCACGGAGATAATGATCGTCCTCGATAATCAACATGGATGGCATTGTAATCTCCTAGTTGTCCTTAGGCAGCATCAGAAAGAAAGTAGAGCCGTTTTTTCCATTACTCTCTGCCCATAACTTTCCTCCATGTTGCATGATATGGGAATAGCTAATAGCCAACCCTAAACCGGTTCCAATAGTGCCTTTCGTGCGCGGAGACCGATAATACCGGTCGAAGATGCGTACCAAGTCATTCTGATCAATTCCAGGGCCGCTGTCCGATACAGAAAGCAACAGTGGATTTTCGGTGAGTCGCAGAATGATTTCTGTGTTTTGCGGGCTGAATTTAATAGCGTTGCCTATCAAATTACGAATAACCTGTGTTATTTTTTCCTTGTCCATTCTGGATTTAAAATCAACACCTATAATATCGTACCGGAGGATCATTTCCTTATTGTCAATGCTCGCTTCTAAGCTACCTACAACCTCATCAGTGAGGATACGTAAGTCCTCCGTTCGTACTTGTAGATTTATCTCACCATATTCAGCCCTTGTTATCTCCAGCAACTCATCTAACAGCAGAAGATGATGGGCATTGTTGCGATGACATTTGATAAGCCAACGTGGTACTTTGTGCAAACGAGAATGCAATGCAGAGCACGTATCCAATTCCTCGCGCAATCCAGTAATCCATGCGTTGAAATACTCTTCAATCTCTGCATCGGTGATGTTAGCCACCTCTTCTTCTGGGATGCCAAATGCGTGAATCCCGAACTGTAGGAAATTCCCAATGGCATGTACAGGTGTACGCAGTTCGTGGCTCACGTTTGCAAGAAAATCAATTTTAGTTTGGCTAACATTTTCTAATCGTTTTGTCTCCTCTCGTGCACGGACGCATTCCTGATGATATTTACGCTTGAGGTAGGCAAAACACACTGTTTGCAAGAGTAAGGATCGACCAAAGCTACGTTTCGTAAACAGCCATCGGTCGCATTTTCCATTCTCTATCGTATCCAGCTCCAAATTACAATCCCGATCTGTGCAGAAAATAATCTGTAGATCCTGATCCTCCTCACACCACATAAGAAACTGATCATGGATTGCATCCTCGCAATGATCCATGTCCACAAAGAGGATTGCGTAGGGTTTGCCTTTTTTTGCGGCACCCATTTCCTCTGCAAGCATGGCAGCAGAAGCGACAAAGTCTAGCTGTATGCTAGAGGCACTGAGATCGCCACTACAAAGGGACAGCTCAGGACGACGATCGTGACTGCAACCAAATAGATCCTGGATGTCCAGGGTATTACTAACCACCAGCATCTTATCCATAAAAATCTCGTGCGTAATAGCACAGTGAGTTGGATCTACGAGAAAGCAATAGACCTTAATTGCATCCTTACAATCTTCAAGAAACCACACTCTTGCAAGAGTACGGAGGAAAAGAGACGGTTTTAGGGGACGTCAATATTCTTTAACCCAAGTTGCCACCTATGACCACCATCAGAATCCTTCCAAGAGGTAATGGATTAATGTAGCCTTATAGTAATCAATCTATTGGTTGCCGATGGGGAAGTAAAATGGACGAGATGATTATAGTAACATATTGTATCT
>CAIJYR010000163.1 GCA_903824965.1 uncultured Thiotrichales bacterium | reverse complement strand
AGATACAATATGTTACTATAATCATCTCGTCCATTTTACTTCCCCATCGGCAACCAATAGATTGATTACTATAAGGCTACATTAATCCATTACCTCTTGGAAGGATTCTGATGGTGGTCATAGGTGGCAACTTGGGTTAATTAGTCCAGACATTACAGTGGTTAATTGACTGCTCAGGAGTTGATGAATTGCTTGACTGAGCACAGCATCAAACGCACGCGATCCAAAATAGATACTGAATGCTACTAGGATTTCTCCATTTCCAGGTAAATTGATGGCAGTGGTATTCGCATTTCGGCCCGTGATATCTACAAAATTCTTATAGGTTCCGCCGTTCTTGATGTCGCCATCGATGAAATTGTTGTTTTCAAAGCGTCCTACGCGCAGTGTTTGGCTGCCCCCTAATGAACTGAAGCAGAGGTAACATTCCGACGCAGCACCTTTCGCTGGAAGGTCATTGCGACTACCAGAGTTCATCACGTCAAGTTCAACGTTGAAGCTAGTCATTGCATTTTCTCCTAACAGGTTGACAATTGATTTGTGTAGACCTTTCGTGGATACGATTACAGATCCGACTCCCCAGCCCCCCAAACTTACCTCGAAGAGGGGTTGATGTTGGAGGTTAAAAATTCTACAAGTGCCGCAATGTATTTTGCAAGGGTTCACCTGTCGCATTATTGTACTTATGGAATATGTGCACAATAAAGCATGCCGATCGTCGTACACACTTGCCCCTGTAGCAAAATTGGAAGATCATGGGCGATCTAGCTGTCGCACGGGTTGGAAGGCATCCGTTGCGCACCCTGTCACCCATCAAAAAGAGTCTCCAAGAATGGCCGAAACCCTCTACGACAAGCTCTGGAACGCCCATGTTGTGCGCGAGGAACCGGATGGCACTGCACTCCTCTACATCGATCGTCACCTACTACACGAAGTGACTTCACCACAGGCATTCGAGGGTCTGCGCCTAGCAGGACGAAAGCCCTGGCGACCAGAAACAGGCTTGGCCGTCGCAGATCACAATGTCCCCACCACCGATCGGACACTTGGCATCGCTGACCCCATCTCAAAGATCCAAGTAGAAACGCTTGCTGATAACTGCACCTCTTTCGGCATCACGGAGTTTCGTATGGGCGATCCGCGCCACGGGATTGTCCATGTGATGGGGCCAGAACAGGGGGCGGTTCTACCAGGCATGACCGTGGTTTGCGGAGACTCCCACACAGCAACCCACGGCGCATGGGGTGCCCTGGCGTTTGGGATTGGTACCTCGGAGGTCGAACACGTCCTGGCCACCCAATGCTTGGCCCAAAAGAAATCCAAAAACATGCTGGTACAGGTGAATGGTCTCTTGCCACGCGGCGTCACGGCAAAAGACCTGATCTTGGCCGTGATCGGACGCATCGGTACCGCAGGCGGCACAGGCTATACCATCGAGTTCGCGGGCACCGCCATCGAGTCTTTGTCGAGGGAAGGTCGCATGACGGTCTGCAACATGGCCATCGAAGCGGGTGCTCGGGCGGGCTTGGT
>CAIJYR010000162.1 GCA_903824965.1 uncultured Thiotrichales bacterium | reverse complement strand
CGGCGTAAAGCCATTTGTGGGAGCCATGGCGAGCCAGCGAAGTGGCGAGTCGTGGCGGACGCAGGGCGGCGCGGGCGCCGAAGGCACGGCATGTCGCCAATTTTTCGCTCCCGACGGCGACTGGGATGTCCCAGTCGGGTCTCGCGAAAAATGGCGACTTCCCTGACGTACAGTCCAAGCAGTCACGCGGCAACCAGACCCGTTTACGGCGCTCTGGTGGCCAAGCAGCCGCAGGCCAAGGACACGCTCAAGAGAGAGGATTGGGCATTCTTTCCTTGGCGGATCTTGTGCCGTTGGTGGTTCAATGCAGAATCTTTACCAGCGCCGCGAATAGGCCAGCCTGTGCCAAGAACAACCCGATCACCCACTTGAATAACTCGGCTTTCATGGCTTCTAGTCGTGCGTCTATGCGTAGCTCCATTTCCCGCATGTCTTGCCCAATTGTTCGTATATCATTCCTTGTTGCCAGCGCCAATTCTCGAAGGTCTTGCTTGGTTGCCAGTTCATTGGTTCCTGACTTCAGCACGGTAGCCAACGCACTGGCCTGAGCTTCCGCTTGTGGTTCTGATACGCCAGCCTCGCGCAGTGTCTTGACATAGGCGAGTGTGTCAAAGGTGATCGTGGTCATGGAGTGGCCTCCGGTAGTGCTTAGCCTGAGAGAGTACAGCAATGATACCCGATTGCGTTGATGGTATCCTTCATAGTCGCAACGGTCGCAAGGGATACCCTCTACCATCCAGGATGATGGGCGACCGAGGTGCAGGTACTCTCCAATCCAGGCCACCCAGCACCGCTTACCCGCTGGCCTGTGGGGTGAGTGCTGAAAGAACTGCATGGGGTTCTGGCAGTTCTGTCAGTACCCCTCCTGGGTATTTTCAGAAAATCGAGACACCGATACCGCACGACTGAGCAGTGGAGGGGGTACCACTTGGGGAGTCTCCCCAGTTTTGGAGAGGGCAGCACGGGGGGACGGTTATCCGACGTTTACCGTGATTTCCTGCACGGCGTTTACATGGGGCTTACACGGCAAAAATAGCAGGGGCAAAACTGGACGTAACTACCTGATTATATTGGTGGCTATGGGTGGATTCGAACCACCGACCTCAGCATTATGAGTGCCGCGCTCTAACCGACTGAGCTACATAGCCGAACGGATACCGCGTCCCGCCGAAGCAGACGCAAGTTGCAAGGGAGGGTGTTTTGGTTGTAGAGACACCCACTTCGTCCGTACACTGTCCTGTGACGAAGAGTTGCCAATGGTACCGATATCCTTCCCTGGAGGCAAGATGCAACAGAAAATACGCGGCGTAAACTTGGGTGGTTGGCTTGTGTTGGAAAAATGGATAACGCCCAGTTTGTTTGAGGGATTGAACGCATTGGATGAGACCACGTACTGCGTTGAGTTGGGCGATCGCGCCGATACGGTGCTACGGAAGCACTGGAACAGCTACATCACCCGCGATGACTTCGCTTGGCTCGCCGAGATCGGCATCAACGCGGTACGTCTGCCCATCGGACACTGGGTATTCGGAAAGGACTACCCCTACCACCGGAGCTACGGCGATCTCCGTTACCCATTTGTGGTGGGTGGCATTGAAGTCGTCGATCAGGTGTTTGCGTGGGCGGAAGAGTTCGGACTACGTGTACTCCTTGACCTACACGCAGCCGCAGGGTGCCAAAACGGTTTTGACAACGGCGGTATTCAAAACGTCTGCGAATGGCACACCGATACTGCGTATATTGAACACTCGTTAGAGGTTTTGGAGCGACTCGCCAAACGCTATCACCAGCATCCCGCACTGTACGGCATTCAAACGCTCAATGAGCCACGCTGGGACATCGATACAGCCTTGCTGAAAAAATACCACACCGAGGCTTACCATCGGATTCGCCAGCATTGCAAGCCAGAAAAAGTTGCTGTTGTGTTTCACGATGGTTTTCGTTCGTACCGAGAATATTTGGATATTTTCAACGATCCGGCGTTTGCCAACATCGTGTTAGACATTCACCGCTACCAATGTTTCAGTCCCACAGAGATAGCGATGGATATTCATCAGCACATCCAGCATACCGCACTGGATTGGAAGGGCGAGGCCGAGGAGATGATCAGCCATGGCCAAAGGATTTATTGCGGTGAATGGAGTTTGGGGCTGGCTCCAGAAACCTTCTCGCAGATGGACGACTTCCAGAAGAACGCCGCCCATCGTGGCTATGCAGCGGCACAACTGCTTGTATTTGAACAGTATCTAGGGTGGTTTTTCTGGAATTACAAAACAGAAACCATGCCAGCCTGGAGTTTGCGCGAGTGCGTCAAACGGGGATGGTTTCCGCATCGTTTTGCATGAGTGCTACGGAGCCCCCTTGAGGGCAGAAGTGACCTCAGGAGGGGTGTATTTCTCGTCATGCTTTGCCAGGATTTCTTCTGCAGCGAAAATACCATCCGGGCGCAAATGACCCATGGCCACGACTCCCTGTCCCTCGCGAAATAGATCGGGCACAATCCCTTTGTAGACGGTACCGATGCTCTTCACCCTATCGCTGATCAGAAAATGAATCGTGAGTCCATCTGCTTCGCGTTGGAGACTGCCCTTTTCAACCAGGCCCCCAAGTCGGAAGTTACGATCCTTGGGTGCCTGGGTTTCTACTTGGCTGGGCGCAATGAAAAACAACATATTCTGGCGAAAGGCGTGAATGGCAAAGGCAGCCGCAAGACCCACCCCACACACGGTCGAAACCACCAAGAGCAACTTTTGACGGCGTGCAGTCACGACATGTCCCTTTCAAGGTGTCTGCGACGCACCAGGGTACGCAGAATCCGTCGCTGCCGCCATAGCGGGCCGATCACATTCAGTGTGAGGATAATCCCAGCCAAGCCGTACGCTGTCCATACATAAAACGCATATTTGCCCATGGTTGCTTGCTTTCTGGTGGTTTGTGCGTGGGGAGGGTGTGGATTTGTTCTATACTGGGCCAAAATGTCCACCACCCACCTTCTGGATCAGCCCCTGCTCGCCATGCGTCCTACCTTCCTTGTTTTGCTTGTTTTCCTCACTGCGCTCTTACTGTCAAGCGCCTCTGCGACGGCAAACGATTGGTCAGAGGTCACGACCCCAAGCCACGGCTCTGCCGAGGTGTTCGGGAGTCCTGCGGCCGGTTGCATCGGCGGTGCAGTCATTCTACCCCCCGAAGGCCCTGGCTACCAGGTGATGCGGTTGTTGCGCCACCGCAATTACGGCCACCCGTCTCTGGTTCACTTTGTGCAGACCCTGGCCGAGAACCTTCAAGCCAAGCACCCTGGTGTCATGCTGGTCGGGGATTTAGGTCAACCCCGTGGTGGGCCTACCGCCTCCCTGCATCGCAGTCACCAAAACGGGCTGGATGTGGACATTTGGTATTGGTTATACGATCGGGTGCCGAACGACGACGAAGTGGAGCATTTGTCTGCACACTCTGTGTTGCATGCTGATCGTCGCTCGGTCGACCCAACCCATTGGACATCAGCACAGGTAGACCTGTTGCGTCTGATCGTCGATACGGAAGAAGTGGAGCGCCTTTTTGTCCATCCTGTGATTAAAAAGAGACTCTGCGGACAAGAACCGGATCGGAGCTGGTTGTCTAAAGTACGACCTTGGTGGGGGCATGACGACCATCTCCATGTGCGTTTGCGCTGCCCTCTTGGGAACGATGCCTGCGTTTCGCAGAAACCGATCCCTCCAGGCGATGGGTGCGGAACCGAGTTAGACGAGTGGTTGGCGATGCTTGCCAAGCCCAAGCAGGCGGAGCCGTATCCTAAACAACCCAGGCCCCCTGTGTTGCCCCCCGAGTGCAACGCTGTGTTACATGCTGACTGATCAAACGTATGACAGAAGACCAAGAACGCTTCAACAAAACCAAGCGTGCTGCTGAGCGCGGAGAGGTTTGGGGTCAGATCAACCTGGGCCTTGCCTATTATTATGGGCGAGGTGTGGCTGAGGATTTTTCTGCGGCGGCACACTGGTTTGGCTTGGCTGCCTTGCAGGAGGATGCAGACGCACAGTTTTATCTGGCCTTTATGTACGCCAGTGGTCAGGGGGTGGCACGCCATCACCAAGAAGCCGTGAAGTGGTTTCGGCACGCTGCGGAACAAGGCCACGCCGAGGCGCAGTTTCATCTTGCATACTTGTACCTGCATGGATTGGGTGCCGCCAAGGACGAGCTGGATGCCATCAAGTGGTTCCGACGCTCCGCTGAACAGGGCTTCGTGGAATCCCAGTACCAACTGGCACAACTCTCCCGTGACCGCAATGAATCCCTCCGCTGGCTCCAAGAAGCGGCACGGCGCGGCCATCCAGAAGCATCCTACCGTCTGGGCGATCTGTTCCTGAACGGCAACAGCGGTGTGGTGAAAAATGCAGCCGAGGCTCTGGTTTGGTTCCAGCAAGCAGCGACTGCAGGACATGCCCAAGCACAACTACAACTCGGTTTGTTGCACGCAACAGGGTGTGGCACCCCACGCAGTGGCACCCAAGCGGCCCGTTGGTTGACCAGTGCCGCTGAACAGGGCAACACAGAAGCGGCGTATCACCTGGGGGTGATGTACCTTACGGGCGATGGGGTAGCAGAAGAGGCTGTGCTCGCCCTGCGATGGCTCCAAAAGGCTACCCAGGCAGGTCATGCCCAGGCCCAATACGAACTCGGAAGGCTCTACGCTGAGGGCCACAAGGTACCCAAGGATGAACGAGAGGCGTTCAAGTGGTACCGTTTTGCAGCGGAACAATCGCTTGCACCAGCGCAGTACGAAATGGGGTTGTGCCTCTTAGAAGGCAGGGGGGTCAGTGCTGATCCGGTCGCTGCATTGCGGGCGTTGCACCAGGCAGCACTCCAAGGGATTGCCTCTGCCCAATACCACATGGGACGCTTATACCACCAGGGGCTTGGTGTAGTACAAGACTTCGGAGAAGCACGCACGTGGTATCGCAAGGCCGCTAGCGCAGACCACCGAGATGCACAACATGCGCTGGGCCTTTTGTTTGCGCGTGGCGAGGGCTGCGCGGTGGATGCGACCCAGGCCGTGATTTGGCTGCACAAAGCCGCGACCGCAGGCCATTCCGATGCACAATATGAACTTGCGATGTTGCTGCTGGGTCACGTTGCCTCTGCGTCGGACGAAAAAGACGCTGTTCGCTGGCTTCGCTCTGCTGCGGATCATGACCATGCAGCGGCCCAGTATCGGTTGGGCCTGATGCACCTGACCGGACGAGGCGTTGTGCACAGCACCGAAGAATGCCAACGTTGGATGGAGCGTTCTGCTGCCCAAGGCGAATTGCGTGCACAAGAATTCCTCCTCCTTGTTCGGAAAGAGGCTTGGTTCGGTTCTTCATAGACACTACACTAAAGGGTCTTCAGCGCGGGTCATTGTGGATAGGTGAACAGGTGGTATGTGACCAAACAGATATCCTCCAAGCAGCCTGCCTGACCCGTCCCATTCCTCGTACGGGTGAGCGGATTCCTGTAGTGGGTTTGGGGACGCATTTGACCTTTGAGGTAGGTACAGACCCTACTTCGTTACGCACTTTGCGTACCATTTTGGCATGCTTTGCAGAGCGAGGGGGGCGCTTAATCGATACCTCTCCCATGTACGGCAATGCAGAGACCATTGTAGGCACCCTAGCTGCCGAGACAGGGTTGACACGCCAACTGTTTTGGGCAACCAAAATCTGGACGATAGGCAAGTTGGCGGGGATTGAGCAGCTCAAGGAGTCAGAACGTCGCCTACAAGCCCATCCTGTGGATCTTGTGCAAATCCATAATTTGATCGAGTGGCGTGCCCACCTGTCCACACTGGAAGATTGGAAGGTCGAAGGACGGATACGGTACCTCGGCATCACGCACTATCACCCTGGTGCCTTGGCAGAGATCACGGAAGTGTTGCGTACACATCCCATCGATTTTGTTCAATTGCCTTACAATATTGCTGCACGTGAGGCAGAGCGCGAGGTGTTGCCGTTGGCGGCGGAACTTGGTGTCGCTGTCATTGCCAACATTCCGTTGGGTCACGGGGTATTGATGCGAACGGTGCAAGGTCGGCCGTTGCCCCGACTGGCGCTCGACTTGGGATGCAGAGATTGGGCCACTTTTTTGATTAAATTTGTGCTGGGTCACCCGGCCGTGACCTGCACCATCCCTGCGACCTCGGATCTTGCACACCTAGAATCGAATCTACTGGCCGGTATGGGAGAGCTTCCGAACGCCAGGCAGCGTGAACAAATGGCAGCACTTGTAGCACGATTATAATTCTCGCGGATGAACCATGAAAACCTATGCTGGCATGGATCAAGATGAGCATGAAGGCATCACGCACCTCGGAGGATTGATCCGTGACGCTTGGATATTCGGCATTTTGCCCGAAGGGGAAACCTGCAGCGGTTGGACTGCCCATGCGATGGCGATCATCTACGAACGGGTGAGCCAGGCTTGGGAGCAATACGAATATGCAACCGCGAACCTCCCGCCCGACTTACGGAAACGGCACGAACGCATCCACCACGAAGCCATTCGACGTGCGTTGACGCCGTCGGAGGGTGGGCAGAATGCCCCATGACTACGCCCAACCTAACCCCTTACGCAGAACTGACGCCCGATCGGATACTGGATGCGGTGGATGCTACTGGGTTGTGTAGTACGGGTTCTCTGCTGGCGCTTCACAGTTATGAAAACCGTGTGTATCAGGTCAGTGTCGAGGGCAGTCCACCCATTGTGGTGAAATTTTATCGACCTGGGCGCTGGACAGACGAGGCCATTCAAGAAGAACATGATTTTATCATTGAGTTGGCGCGGCATGAAATCCCGATTGTTGCGCCGATCATCAATGCACTCGGCGAGACTCTCCAACACTACGAGGGTTATTGTTTTGCGTTGTTTCCGCGTTCTGGGGGGCGTTGGCCCGATTTAGACAACCCTGAGACGATGTTCCGTCTTGGACGCACCGTGGGGCGCATCCATGCGGTGGGTGCGGTACGTCCTTTTGTGCATCGCCCCACCTTGACCATGGCCCATTTTGGTACGGAGGCGCTCCTTTTTCTGCTGGAGCACGGTTTTGTGCCAACACATTTGGAATCGCGCTACCGTCAGGCCGCAGAGCAAGTGTTGGATGGAGTGGCAGCGGCCTACCTGCACGCAGGGGAGTGCCAGAGTATTCGTCTGCACGGTGATTGTCACCCTGGGAATATTTTGTGGACGGATCAGGGGCCGCAGTTCGTGGATTTTGATGACTGTCGGATGTGGCCAGCCATTCAGGATTTATGGATGTTTCTTTCGGGCAATCGTATGGAGCGCACTAAGACCTTGTCGGATCTGCTTTCTGGGTACGAGGAATTTCATCCTTTTGTTCCCCGTGAAATACACCTTGTAGAGGCGTTGCGCAGTTTGCGTATGATTCACTACAGCGCGTGGATTGCACGACGTTGGGACGATCCTGCTTTTCCTATCGGTTTCCGATGGTTTGGTACCGAGACGTATTGGGAGCAACAGATACTTGCCATGGAAGAACAGGTGCAGCTTTTGGAAGAACCGCCTTTGCAGGTCTACGGCTGGACGTGATGATATGCTGCTTTGACTTTTAGATTGCCCCTCTCCTGAAAGAAGAGGGGGTGGGGAGAGGTAATCTTCTGGGTTTAACTTGCTTCTGATTTGTTAAGGTAGCTTCGTTTATGAGTTACACCCTCACTGCCCAAGACCTTTGGCATCTTGTCCTCAAGCTACCTCATGAGGAGCAGATTCGTTTGGCGAAATTTGCCCTACACGCTGCGGCAATTTCAGAAGTTGGCTCCCACGATGGTGCTGCTTATGCCACAATGCCAGTAGCTGAAGGCGAGTTTTCGACGGACGAGGACTCGCTGGCGTGGGATGCCGAAGGCTGGGAGGGGTTTGATGTGTCGCGGTGAAGTTCGTTGGCACTTGTTCTCAGCACCGGATAAGCGGCGTCCCGTTTTGATCTTGACGCGGAAAGAGGTGATTGATTCCCTGAATGAGGTTATTGTCGTCCCTGTGACCCACACCATCCGTGGCCTTGCGACCGAAGTGCTGCTTTCTGGTGAAGATGGAATGCCAACGGTGTGTGTACTGAACTTTGACCACATTGGTTTGGCTCAACGCTCGCGGATTGGGCAACTTCTGGCGGTGCTCCCACAGAATCGATGGCGCGAGGTTAAATGTGCTCTCCTGTGCGCCTGTGGTTTTCGCTGTTAGGTGGATGGAAACTGGACGTAGGCGGCATTTTCAGCCACTGAACATGCAGGCTTTCACACCTATTAATAACGAAATGACTCGGTATATTGTGAGCTGTATACAGCAAGGGTGGCTTGTAGATGCGCTGTCAGTTAGCGAGCATTCTATAGTAAACGAGGAGAACTTACATGATCAATTCAATGCTATCGAGCAAGAAAAATGGTTTTCTTTATAGTATAGCAAAATTGTTCATCGCAATATTCTTTGTCATTGCTAATGATGGATGTTCCACATATGGAGAACAGAATCTTATAGATTTTAATACAAAATATAATGCCAATTTTCCGATTTCACCAAAGTATCAAATTACACAACTATCAGATGAGAAATATGCTATTACCCTTCATCAAGGATCAGTTCTCTTGTCTCCTGGAACTGTTCGTGCCAATTTTCTGACCCAAGCTGCAGAGACTGTCTCATCTGATGTTTGCCGAAAGATGGGTTGTACCTACGCACAACTTTCTCTTCAACAGGATGGTAAAAATGGGTGGGTTCACCTCGCTGGCGATTTTACGTGCATCAAGAAGAAGAACGATATATCTGTAACGCAAGAAATTATCGATACGAATTTGGAAGAAAAACAACCAGCAACAATCACAGTACCTCTAAGAAAAGTATCTGGGGTTTTTTCTGTTCCTGTTACCATCAATAATGCAATTACCTTAGATTTCCTTATTGATAGTGGTGCCGCAGATGCAAGTATTCCGGCTGATGTTGTGCTAACGCTTGTGCGAACAGGTACTGTTCTGAAGTCAGATTTCACTGGGACTCGTACATATACACTTGCTGATGGTTCGACGGTTCCTTCATCGCTGTTCCGTATCAGATCTTTACAAATTGGAGATACTGTGCTGAACAACATCATTGCTAGTGTTTCCTAGGTTAAAAGTGATTTACTCCTCGGACAGAGTGTCCTCAGTAGATTTAGCTCTTGGTCGATGGATAATTCGTCGCATACTTTGATTTTGCAGATTAGACATGAATAAACGAACATTCCTCCATCTGATGTTAGGTGGCGTCTGTGTGTTAGCGGTTACAGCATTCACAGGGCGGAGACAAGCCATGGCAGCAGAAACGATTGAACCGATTGTCCACAGCAACGAAGAGTGGAAGAAGCTGCTTACGCCGGAGCAATACGATGTCCTGCGAGCCGAGGGTACAGAGCGTCCCTTTACTAGCACGCTCAACCAAGAAAAACGCAAAGGAGTATTTGTGTGTGCGGCGTGTGCACTTCCGCTGTTTCCGTCGGCCTTTAAGTTCGACAGTGGCACCGGCTGGCCCAGTTTTTACGATGTACTGCCTGGCCATGTGGAAACCATGACCGATTTCAAATTGCTTTCGCCCCGCACCGAATACCACTGCGACCGCTGTAAGGGGCACCAGGGACACGTCTTTCAAGATGGGCCAGCACCTACCGGACTGCGTTATTGCAACAATGGTGTCACACTGCGCTTTATCCCAGACGAGGCATAAAGCGTGAACGCAGTCGATGGTGGGTTTGCCTTTCTCGAAGGCTTGGCATTGATCGCATCGCCTTGCATCCTGCCAGTGCTTCCGATCGTCCTTGCAGCCTCCGTAGAAGGCGGAAAACGCCGACCGTTCGGCATTCTTATTGGCTTTGTCAGCGCGTTTAGTCTGTTTGCAATTCTGGCACGCAAAATCGTTGTCCTGCTTGGCCTTGATCTCGACCTCGTGAAAGAGATTTCTCTGGTATTGCTGATGGGATTTGGTTTGGTTTTGCTATCAAAAACCTTATCAGAGAAATTCAGCGCACTCACCCGGGGAACGGCCAATGTCGGCAACCAGCTCGCGTCCACGGGTGGAGAAGGGCTACTCGGTGGTATTCTGATCGGTGCCCTCATCGGACTTGTATGGACACCTTGCGCTGGGCCAATCTTGGCCGCAGTGCTCGTACAAGTCATTCGCCAACAAACCGATTTGGCTGGAGATTTCGTGATTGTCTCCTTCGCCATGGGTGCAAGTCTGCCTATGCTCGCCATTGCCCTCTCTGGGAGAACCGTTATGCGCAAATTGGGTTTCTTCACCCGTCATGCCGAGAATGTCCGTCGAGCACTCGGTGTACTCATCGTGCTGTCCGTTGCCTATATCGCTTCCGGCGTGGATGCTCGAACGATTCTAGAGGAAGGAAAACCCATGTCACCCGCACTCAATGAATTGCGTTTACAAAACGGTCTTGAAAAACCCTATTCTGCGCCAGCATGGAGTGGTCTCGAACATTGGATCAATTCTGCGCCCCTCACCTTGCAATCCCTGCAGGGCAAAGTGGTGCTGGTGGACTTCTGGACATATTCCTGTATCAACTGCGTTCGGACGCTGCCCTACCTCGTCGATTGGGATAATCAGTATCGTAGTCAAGGTCTTGTCATCGTTGGCATCCATGCGCCAGAATTTGAGTTTGAGAAAAATCCTGACAATATACAAGCTGCTGTTACAAAGCATGGGATTCGCTATCCCGTAGCCCAGGACAATGAACTCGCCACCTGGGATCAATTCCAAAACCGCTATTGGCCCGCCCATTACCTGATCAATCGCGAAGGTCAGGTGGTCTACACCCATTTTGGGGAGGGTGAGTATGTAGTCACAGAAAACAATATCCGTTTCTTGCTTGGCCTGAAAACAGAGGCACACACTCCGCAAGTGCAAGTCTCTCCGATTGCGCCCGATCAAACGCCAGAAACGTACCTTGGCTACGCCCGTGCGGATCGTTTCGGGGGAAAAGAAACCCCCAAACGGAATGCGAGCGAGGCTTATCATTTTCCTCCTTTTCTGCCTGAAAACAAATGGGCATTAGAGGGAACATGGAGAATAGGCTCTGAAAAGATCGTCACGGATGGCACAGGCGCTGCTTTGCGCCTGAATTGTAAGGCACGCAAAATATTTTTGGTGCTGGGGAGTGCTACTGGCAAATCGATTCGTGTCTCGATTCGCTTGAATGGCGAGGCTGTCGGTGGTAATGCAGGCCAAGATGCCCCAAACGGTGAGCTCACCATCGAACGCAACACCCTTTACGAACTGATTGATCAAAAAACGCCTAGCAATAGCCTGCTGGAAATCCGATCGGACGACCCAGGACTAGAAGCCTATGCCTTTACTTTTGGCTGAACAATCCAGTCCAGGGGGGAGGTAAATACAATGCATGCCATAGAGTTTGAAGCAACGATCAAGAGCGACGGCACCGTGCAATTACCGGAAGAATACTATGCTGTCTATGGTCAGAAGGCTCGTCTTCTGATTCTGTTCCAAGACACTAGCCCACCGCAAAATAGGAAATTTAACCCAATGGCCTATGGTAACACATTGCACTGGCCTGTGGATGGCATGGAGTACCAAACAAAGGTACGTGCTAAATGGGAATAAATGTTCTTGACACTAATATCGTTATCTATTTACAGAGCGGACGATTGGCAGAGACTCTACCCACTGGCGAATATGTTATTTCCATAATCACAGAAATGGAGCGACTTTCCTTCGGAGGGCTGATAACACACAGATGATGTGGTTGAAACGTTTTGTGAACGATATTGAAGTGGTTGGTCTTAGCCATCCGATCAAGGATATTGGAATTCGCCTTAGTCTGCAGCACCGAATAAAATTATCCGATGCAATCATTTCTGCTACAGCTATTTCATTGGATGCCATTTTATTGAGTAATGATCATGGACTGCTTGGCATACCAGGGCTTCGTATACAGCACCTTGCATTGCATGAAGAGATACAATAACCTCTATCGAACGAAATACTTTCTGGAGTTCCTATGCAACTCGCTGTCCAAGAGGCACGTTCCCTGATCCTCAGGGGTGCCCATGAGGTTATCCCAGAGTCGGAACTAGAGGCAAAATTGCTTCTTGGTCGTCCGTTGCGTATCAAGGCCGGTTTTGACCCAACGGCTCCCGATCTGCATCTGGGACATACTGTGTTGTTGAATAAGTTGCGCCAATTCCAGGAATTGGGGCACGAGGTGCTGTTCTTGATTGGCGATTTTACCGCGATGATCGGTGATCCAACCGGAAAAAACGTCACCAGAAAACCGCTGGATCGCGATGCGATTGTCGAGAATGCAGGCACCTACGAACAGCAAATCTATAAAATCCTTGATCCAGCCTGTACGCAGGTATTGTTCAATAACCATTGGTTAGGGGAGTTGAAGGCTGCAGAGATCATCCACCTTGCAGCACAATACAACGTGGCACGCATGTTAGAACGAGACGATTTTCATAAGCGGTATACCAATAACCAATCCATCGCTGTCCATGAGTTTCTGTATCCTTTAATGCAAGGGTATGACTCGGTAGCTATGCGGGCCGACATCGAACTAGGGGGAACCGATCAAAAGTTTAATCTCCTGGTCGGCAGAGAAATCCAAAAGGCCTACGGACAGCCACCGCAGGTCATCCTCACCATGCCCATCCTAGAAGGGTTGGATGGGGTCCAGAAGATGTCAAAGTCCCTCGGCAATTATATTGGCATCGCGGAGTCTGCCGAAGAAATGTTTGGTAAACTCATGTCGATTTCTGATGAGTTGATGTGGCGATACCTAGAGCTGTTAAGTTTCGAGACGATGCAAACCATTGCCGCGTGGCGTCAACAGGTTGCAAAGGGTGAAAACCCACGCGATGTGAAGGTGCGCCTTGCACGCGAACTGGTGGCGCGTTTCCATACGCCCGCAGCGGCAGAACAGGCACACCAGGCGTTTGTCGCCCGCTTCCAGCAGGGTGCCTTACCCGAAAACCTGACAGAAATTGTCCTACATGCACCGGAGGCGGGTCTTGCCATTGCTACGGTGCTACGCGACGCTGGATTGGTCGAGACCACCTCAGAAGCCCTGCGCCTCATCCAACAGGGCGGTGTGCGCATCAACGGGGAGCGCCTGGCTGACAAAAAACAGTTCCTCGCACGCGGTGAAACGTACCTGCTCCAAGTCGGCAAACGACGCTTCGCACGGGTGGTTGTGCGATAAGGCAACCTTGCGTCCTGCGCGATGTGTATAATCGCCTATTTCTTGTTTTGGGATTTCTCACTGTGAACGAAGAGTTTCCGCGCATTCAACGCCTCCCACCCTATGTCTTCAGCATCGTCAACGACCTGAAAGCCAAGGCCCGTGCACGTGGCGAAGACATCATTGACCTTGGGATGGGCAATCCCGACCGTCCCACCCCACCCCACATCGTGAACAAGCTCATCGAGACCGTGCGTCGTAGTGATACGCACCGCTACTCCATATCGAAGGGTATTCCACGTCTGCGCAAGGCCATCTGTGATTGGTACAAGCGCCGTTTCGATGTGGATCTCGATCCCGAGCACGAAGCCATCGTGACGATCGGTTCCAAAGAAGGATTAGCGCATCTCGCACTCGCCACTGTGGGCCCAGGCGATGCCGTGCTGGTTCCGAATCCCGCCTATCCCATCCACCCCTACGGCTTCGTCATTGCGGGTGCGGACATCCGCCATGTGCCACTGATACCCGGCGTTGATTTCTTCGCAGAACTAGAAAATGCGATCCACCACTCCTGGCCAAGGCCCAAGATGCTGGTGCTCAATTTTCCAGGCAACCCCACGACCCAATGCGTAGAACTCGAGTTCTTTGAACGGGTCGTCGCCATCGCACGCGAGCACAGCATCCGCATCGTCCATGACATTGCGTATGCGGACATTGTCTTCGACGGGTACGTAGCACCCTCGATCATGCAAGTGCCAGGTGCCAAAGAACTGGCGGTGGAGTTCTTTACGCTTTCCAAGAGTTACAACATGCCTGGGTGGCGTGTTGGATTTATGGTCGGCAATCGAACACTGGTCGCTGCCTTGGCCCGCATGAAGTCTTATTTGGACTATGGTACCTTCGCACCCATCCAAGTGGCCGCCATCGCTGCCCTGGATGGCCCGCAGGAGTGTGTGCAGGAAATCGCATTGCTGTACAAAAACCGACGCGATGTATTGGTTGATGGCCTTAACCATGCTGGTTGGCCAGTCGAGTTGCCCAAAGCGACCATGTTTGTGTGGGCACCCATCCCCCCCCAATACCGCCATCTAGGTTCGTTGGAGTTTGCCAAAAAACTCCTCGAAGAGGCCAAGGTTGCGGTATCCCCCGGCATCGGTTTTGGTGAATACGGCGACGGCCATATTCGATTCAGTCTCATCGAAAATGAGCAACGTACCCGCCAAGCGGTGCGCGGCATTCGCGACATGATCCGTCGTGATGAACAGCTTGCTATCCTCAAAGCAAGTAATTCGGTAGCGTGAATGCGAACCTGGAGGATGCGTTGAATTCCGTTCAAGCCGTCCAATTAGGCATCCTGGGGCTAGGTACTGTGGGCAGTGGCACCCTCAACGTGCTGACCCGCAACGCCGATGAGATCGCACGTCGGGCGGGTCGTCCCATTCGAGTGACCCGTGCTTCCGTGCGTGATCTCAGCCGAGCGCGTCTTTGTGATACATCTGGTGTCGCCCTGACGACAGACCCCTACGAGGTGATCGACGATCCAAAAATCCGGATCGTTGCCGAACTGATCGGTGGGACAACCCTCGCAAGAGAACTGGTGCTGGCCGCGATCCGCCGTGGCAAGCACGTTATCACGGCCAACAAAGCCCTGATAGCCTGCCATGGAAACGAAATCTTCGCGGCCGCCGAAAAAAAACGGGTAATCGTTGGTTTTGAAGCCGCCGTAGCTGGGGGGATTCCCATCATCAAGGCCATTCGCGAGGGACTCGCTGGCAATCGGATCGAATGGCTGGTCGGGATTATCAACGGTACCTCCAACTTCATCCTCACGGAGATGCGGGACAAGGGCCGTGCCTTTGGTGATGTGTTGAAAGAGGCACAAGCCCGTGGCTACGCAGAGGCCGATCCAACCCTGGACATCGAGGGCATTGATGCCGCTCATAAACTGACCATCCTAGCGGCCATCGCTTTTGGCATTCCGCTGCAATACGAATGTGTCCACGTAGAAGGCATTACGAAGGTCACGGCGCAGGACATGGCCTTTGCCGAACAGCTTGGCTACCGCATCAAGCACCTGGGTATTGCTCGGCGGGGTGTCGGGGGCATCGAACTCCGTGTACACCCAACCTTGGTGCCCGTGCGCCGTATTGTGGCCAACGTGGATGGGGTCATGAACGCCGTGCTGGTCAAAGGGGATGCTGTGGGTCATACCCTGTATTATGGGGCTGGGGCGGGTGCTGACCCGACCGGTTCTGCGGTGGTTGCCGACATCATTGATGTAGTCCGAGCACTCACCCTGGATCCGAAGAATCGCGTCCCCCATCTTGCGTTTCAGCCCAGCAGTTTGGCGGGCAGTATGCCCATCCTTCCGATGGGTCAAACGGAGACTGCGTGTTACCTGCGGCTACATGCCGAAGATCGTCCTGGAGTCTTGGCCGACGTAACGCGTATCTTGGGCAACCTCGGCATCAGCATTGAGGCTATGCTCCAAAAAGAATTGGTCAAGGGCGAGACGCACGTTCCGGTCATCCTGCTTACCCAACGTGTTCAAGAAGCCGCGATGGATCAGGCCATTGCCAACATCGAGGCCCTACCCGCCATCCGTGGGCCAGTGGTACGCTTGCGTATGGAAACTTTGTCCTGAGGGATCTATACCCACCAGACAGCGCGGATCGGTTGTGTTGCAAAGCAGGGCTTGACAGTTGTGCTGTCTGCCCTTAGCATCACCGATTCTTTCAAGATGCAGTGACGCGGAGTTGTGTATGAAGACCTTCAGTGCCAAACCATCGACCATCCAACAAGGTTGGTTCGTTGTGGATGCTGCCGACAAGACCCTCGGTCGACTGGCAAGCGGGATCGCGGGGCGTTTACGTGGAAAACACAAGCCAGAATATACCCCCCACATGGATACGGGCGATTATATTGTCGTCATCAATGCGGCCAAGGTTCGCGTCACCGGCAACAAAGTCGACGATAAACTCTATTATCGTCATACTGGATACCCTGGTGGGTTGAAGGTAACGAATTTTGCTAAACTCATCCAGCGTGATCCAGGTGAGGTAATCGAGCGTGCCGTGCGTGGCATGTTGCCCAAAAATCCCCTGGGTCGTGCGATGTTCCGCAAGCTGAAGGTATACAGCGGCGCCGATCATCCCCATGTCGCCCAACAGCCGAAACTCCTTGAACTGTAACTTGAACTGTAAGTGAGCACTAACCAATGGTACAGCAGGTCGAACATGCGATCGGACGCCGTAAAACCTCCACGGCGCGGGTGTTCCTCTCCGTAGGAACGGGCAAAATTACTGTCAACAACCGCGCCCTAGAAGACTATTTTGGTCGTGAGACGGCCCGTATGGTGGTTCGTCAGCCCTTGGAAACGGCTCAAATGACCGGCCGTGTGGATATCCGCGCAACGGTTCGCGGAGGCGGCAATACGGGCCAAGCCGGAGCCATCCGCCACGCCATTACCCGCGCCTTGATCGGGTACGACGAGCTTTTGCGCAGTCCCTTGCGCAAGGCGGGCTTTGTGACGCGTGATGCCCGTGCCGTAGAGCGCAAAGTGGTTGGTCTGCACAAATCCCGTAAGGCACCACAGTACTCCAAGCGTTAACCAAACGCCGGATGGGTTGTGGCTGTTTTGTTTGTTTGGGGGATCGTCTAATGGCAGGACAGCGGACTCTGACTCCGCTAATCTAGGTTCGAGTCCTAGTCCCCCAGCCAGAATCAGTCCATCACAACGACACCGCCAGGGTGTCGCTGTTCGCTTTCTTCTCTCTGCATTGCTGCTCTCTTGCCTGCCGAACCATCCGTCCTTCGGGGTGGTGTGTCGTGCGTGGCATCCGTCACGCCAAACTGCTATGATCCCCTACAGCTTGAGTAACCCACCCCTCAGAGGCAAGGTAGATAGGCGTGCTGGGAGATTGCTCTTCTGAATTATTTCAACATAATTCTCTTAACACTTTATCGGACACCGTAGCCTTTCCTGCACGGCTTGATCGCGTGGATATTGAGAATATTAATATACCCAAACTCTTGTGGCTGATAGCAATGACACCTGATCAAATAGCGGTTTCACAACTTGAATTAGCAAGACTCCAATTATGGATAACTGCGCTTGCTATCTTTCTCGGGCCATTGTTTGGAGTTGTATTCACGCTCTGGTTCCAATCAAAAAGAGACAAAACATCCGCGAAGCGTAAGTTATTTATTGCGTTAATGGCTGAGCGCAAGTTGATTGTGATTTCCCCTCAGATAACACAAGCACTAAACACCATTGATATTGTAACCCAAGTTGCCACCTATGACCACCATCAGAATCCTTCCAAGAGGTAATGGATTAATGTAGCCTTATAGTAATCAATCTATTGGTTGCCGATGGGGAAGTAAAATGGACGAGATGATTATAGTAACATATTGTATCT
>CAIJYR010000161.1 GCA_903824965.1 uncultured Thiotrichales bacterium | reverse complement strand
ACGATTCATGCAGTTACCAGTGCTGGTTTTGAATTAAAAGCATTTCTGTTTGTCCTGGCTCACAGCTTTCAATTCGCAGCCTGAAATATCATATTTCTTATGCGGTCTTCGTCGCCTGATAGGTGGCAACTTGGGTTAATGTAATAATCAATCTCAATCGAATGGTGAGTGTGGAGAACATAATAGCCTCTATGCGTATGCAGTGTCTATGGTGTGGGGTGGTTGGGTCAGGATCGAATCATGCGTGCTAACAGTTCTCGCACACTCTGTGGATCAAACGGCTTATCACACATGGCAGACACACCCGCACGTTCTACATTGGCCAAACGTGTGCCATCTTGTTCGCTGGTGACCATCATGATGGGTATATCGGTATTGCCCATGCGGTGACGCACATATTCTACCAATTGTAATCCATCCATCTCTGGCATATTGAGATCGGTCACGATGAGATCGAATTCCTGGTTCGTCAGGATGTCTGCTGCCTCTCGACCGTTCTTGGCAACCTGAATACGCCCAATGCCCATGTTGGACAACACTTTTTTGATGTAATGGCGTGCTGTGCTGCTGTCATCGACCACCAGTACACGCACGTCGTCCAGATCGATGTGTGCGAGTTCCAATTCTTTAGGGTCTAGCAGTTCTACGGTAGCACGTAAGGCGTGACGCAGTTCGTCCAACCCAAAAGGCTTGGGCAAGATGGCCACCACCCCTGCCTGGCGGATACCCTCCAAGGCATCAAAATGGGTCTCGCTAGAAATGAGCATGAACGGTACATCGCGCAGTACCGACGAATGGCGCATGGTGAGTACCACTTCCGAGGCAGTCATGTCGGACAGGTACATGGCACTTGCGACAAGATCCGGTACAAACCGCTCCATCATGGCGAGTGCTTTCCGACCCGTGTCTACGCCCTCTACGGTGCGGACACCCGCATTTTTCAAGCGACGCTGGATCAGTTTGAGCTGTGGAAGAGAGGGTTCTATCAATAGAATGGAAAGGTCAGCAATCTCGATGTGCAGCATGGTGGTATCTTTGGGGGGCGGAACAGAGGCGGTGGTTATGCTACTATAAGCCTGTCTACAACGTAAGAGGCAGCATAACTGTTTGTATTAATAATATTTACCTAAAAGTCCTGGTGGTGGCAGCTACGCACGGAGACCCAGATGCAAACCCAGACGCAAACGAAGATACGTAAGGCAGTATTCCCTGTGGCCGGAATGGGGACGCGCTTCTTACCCGCGACGAAGGCCAATCCCAAAGAAATGCTCCCCATCGTCGATAAGCCGCTCATCCAGTATGCGGTAGAGGATGCCATCGCAGCGGGTATCACACAGATGGTGTTTGTGACGAGTTCCACCAAACGCGCCATCGAAGACCATTTTGACTCCAACTTCGAGATGGAGACTCTGCTCGCCTCCAAAGGCAAGACAGACCTGCTGGAGATCGTGCGTGGGGTGCTGCCAAAAGGAGTGACCTGTGCCTATGTACGTCAACCAGAAGCGTTGGGTTTGGGACATGCTGTCCTTTGTGCGCGTGAAGTCGTCGGCGATGAACCCTTTGCTGTGATATTGGCAGATGATCTGATCGATGGTGCTGATCATGGGAGTTGCTTGCGGCAAATGGTAGAACAGTACGAGGGATGTGGCCATAGTGTCCTGGGGGTAGAGCATGTCCCGCCGGAGGAGACCCATCGGTATGGTATTGTGAAAACGGATGCACCGATAGGGCGCAGCGCCCGTCTCCTTGGGATTGTGGAGAAACCAGCGCCGAGCAAGGCACCCTCGAACCTGGCTGTGGTGGGACGCTACCTCCTCACGCCGCGCATCTTTGAACTGTTGGCTACCACTGAGCGTGGCGCAGGGGGCGAGATCCAGTTGACCGATGCCATTGCCAAGCTCTTGGAAGAAGAACCGGTCTTGGCCTATCGCTTCCAGGGTCGGCGCTATGATTGTGGTAACAAGAACGGTTTCCTAGAGGCCACTGTCGAATACGGCCTGAAACACCCCGATGTGCGCGACGACTTTTTGGTGTACTTACGCCGCCTTTGCCAGCCCGAACTCTTCTGAGGTTTGGTATCATTGGCGCATATGACGACCAAATCCCATGTGACAGCGGTTTATCCCGGTACCTTCGATCCCATCACCAACGGCCATGCTGACTTGGTAGAGCGTGCCTCCCGCCTGTTTGGTCGAACGGTGGTTGCGGTGGCAGCAGGCTCTAGCAAACGAAGCATCTTCTCTCACGAAGAACGAGTGGCCTTGGCACGGACTGTCCTCGCCGATCTTCCCTCTGTGGAGGTCTGTGGCTTCGATGGACTGCTGGTGGATTACGCAAGGGATCGTGGTGCGCAGGTCATCTTGCGGGGTCTGCGGGCTGTTTCGGACTTCGAGTATGAATTTCAACTGGCCAGTATGAACCGACGCCTGTGCCCCTCCCTGGAAACGCTGTTCATGATGCCAGCAGAGCGTTATACCTATTTGTCAGCAAGCTTGGTGCGAGAAATTGCGTCACTAGGAGGGGATGTGTCTGAATTTGTCCATTCGAGTGTGTTGGCAGCATTACAAGCGTGTAAAGCGTGTAAGAAGTCTTAACCCCTAATCCAGCTGTATCCACAGTGAGTCCATAAGGAGTGATAGCATGTCACTGATCATTACCGACGAGTGTATCAACTGCGATGTGTGTGAGCCTGAATGCCCCAATGACGCCATCGCACAAGGCGATGAAATCTACGTCATCGATTCCAACCTATGTACAGAGTGTGTGGGTCACTTTGACCAGTCACAATGTATTGAGGTCTGTCCGGTCGATTGTATCATCAAGGATGTCAACCATCCTGAGTCGCCAGAGGAACTGATGGCGAAATACAATCGCATTGCCGGATAAACTCCTCCGGTGATCTAAGCCCCTCTCCGAGACAAATCAGAGAGGGGTCGATCGGCCTCTCGTTTCTTCCTATACTCGAACACTCGAACAGTTCGCATCCGTCACTCCGACGACAACGCCCCCAGAGTATTCTCCCCCCGTCTGTTATCCCAACTTGCGTCTTGCACTGCGCGTTGTGCTTTACGCCCCTGTTGCTTATACCTCTCGTTCAGTACGTTCGATAACGCACATCCAACCAGGACAGACACAGGCAGTATAAGAATATCCGCTATTCCCAGACGAACAGAGCGTAAGGTCTAGTTCATTCAGCACTGAATGGCGAGGTTTCTCGGAGGCATTGCTATGGATAGAAATAGGAAGATTGGGTTCGTTTTTGCTGTTCTTGTGAGTAGTCACATTGCAGCGCAGACGGAGAGTGTTGACACCGTTCCGACGCCACAAACGCAGAGAGTAACCACAGGTTATCTCTCCAAAACAGAAATACCGGACAGTGTACAATTCTTACCGCCAGCACCCGCACCGGATTCTCTTGCACAGGCTGCCGATGCACTGATCTATCGAGGAGCACATGGAGCGAAGCGTAGTGCGACGAGCCCCGCGTAGCCGTGAGGGCCGTACGTTTTGTCGATGTCCGCAGCCGTATCGCGGGCTGAGACAAAACGTAAGGCAACCGAGCACGGCGTAAAGCCATT
>CAIJYR010000160.1 GCA_903824965.1 uncultured Thiotrichales bacterium | reverse complement strand
ATGGCTTTACGCCGTGCTCGGTTGCCTTACGTTTTGTCTCAGCCCGCGATACGGCTGCGGACATCGACAAAACGTACGGCCCTCACGGCTACGCGGGGCTCGTCGCACTACGCTTCGCTCCATGTGCTCCTCGTATGATTGTAACAACAAAGATGCTTGAACCGACAACAGTTTCCGTATCTCCGCCCTGTATTGTATGAAGGATCATGAATGGAGCGGCCACAAGCGCAGTCAGCAATCCTATACCATGGCTAATGCTGTTCGCAAGTTCTTCTGATCTTGTTTGATCACGATCTTGTATAGTTGCTGTCATTCCGTTTCCTGTAACGGTAGTGTTTGTTTCAATCACCACAACGCTTAGTGCATCGAGATTACTATCACCAACAACGACGCACCCAACAGCTCTCCTTGGAGCGATTGGCATGAGCCATCCACTATTGGAACTCAGAGACATGATGGTGCCAAGCCCCGCCGCCAACGGGGTGGTCTTGTCCATCTCGTCGGGCGAGATCTGCAACGTTGCCACCAAGGACGGGGCCGTCTCCTACCCCTACACAGGCCCGAAACTATCCATCGAAGACAAGGTTCGGATCAACAGCGGGTTGGTAAGCGGCACAAAGACACCGACCGAGACGTACCACTTCTAGAACACGGGTATAGGCGCTCCTACGCGAATCTTTCGACTTTTGCAGCACCGTAGGGCCGCAAGTAGAAGCCACAGCCGTCCACAAAAAGGCAACCCCATGACACCCAACACGAATATCGACCTACCATCCGCACGAGGCGTGTCGGGTCTGACGGACGCAGACCTTCGCAGGGCATCGGAGGCGCTGAACTGCGAAGAGGCGTGCATCGAAGCAGTCATCGCAGTCGAATCCTCTGGCAGCGGGTTCCTCCCCTCAGGCCGACCCAAGATTCTATTCGAGGCACACCGATTCTCCGATCTGACCGATGGCGACTATGACGACAGCTATCCAAATATATCCAGCTCAGAGTGAGATAGAACGCTATACAAAGGTGGCGCAGCCGAATACGACGACTCACAGAGGCCATGGCCCTTGACCGAACCACAGCACTCTCCTCGGCCTCGCAGGGAATGTGCCAAATCATGGGTGCGAATCACACGACTGCCGGATTCACTGCCCTGGAAGATTTCATCACAGCGATGTTCGACTCAGAAGGCGCACCGCTCGATGCATTCATAGCATTTATCCAGCACGCAAAACTGGACGTGGCACTTCGCGCACAAGACTAGCCTCGGTTCGCCAAGGGATACAACGGCGCAGGTTACGCCAAGAACCAATCCGACACCAAGAAGCACCTTATCACAAGGCTGCTCAGGCGGCATAGGAGAATGCCATAGCACTCGAATTGACATCCCTGTTCGCAACCATCGCGCCAACCCTCGCCACCATGCTCGGTGGCCCATTTGCCGGTACCGCCGTCACAGCCTTGGAGACTGCAGGGCTTGACCCAGGAGCAGGTGGCGATGCAGTCGTCCAGGCAGTACAATCCGGCGCGATGACGCCGGAGGTCGTTGCAGCGATGAAAGAGGCCGACCACAAGCACGCCGAGGCAATGGCACAGCAAGGCATCGACATCAACAAAATGAACCTGGCCCACACCGAACTGATTGCATCGACCAACGCCTCCGATCGCATCAGCGCACGACAGCGGGAAATGGCGATGAAAGACTGGGCACCGCCCTTGCTGGCCGCCGGTACCACGATTGGGTTCTTTGGGCTGCTGATCGCGATGCTTTTTATTGCCCCACCACCCAGTAGCCATGACGTACTGACCACCATGGTCGGCGCACTCGGCACAGGCTGGATAAGCGTCGTGTCGTACTACTTCGGAAGCTCGGCAGGACAGGCACGCCAAACCGAACTGCTGGCAATGGCACCCGCCGTCCCAAACGGAAAATGATGCTACGCAGAACAGAAATGGCGATGATTGGTGCGATCGCTACCGCATGGATCAGGGGTGATTGCGTAGTCTTTCGGAAGCTCGGCGAGCCAGGCAAGGCAGAAGGAACCGCTGGCACAGGATCCAGCGAGTGCGAAGCGGCGCTCATGCGACGCTGTTCGGGCCTCTGAACGGCGCTGCATAGTGTGCCAAAGGCGTCGCATAGCGGCTAACTAGCGTCGGTTCGCCCTTGTGTGTCCCTTTCAACTTTCTCCGCCACCGCTTGTAGAATCCATAGGCTGCGGGAGGGTTGTGTAAGTATGGATTCGATCAAGGTATCGACCTTGCGCAGAAGGCGAGGCGGTAGGCGCACTGTTATCCTGACCATGTTCTCGTCAGCTTTTGCCTCTCCCGCAATGCTGCCTCCTTTGAACATGAACGCCTCCTCCTCTGGAGACGGCTTCTCCTGCCGCACTACCTGCTTCTCTTTCGGCCTCTCAGCTATTCTTTTCATCAGCATCCCCCCGCCTGAAACCCAAAGACTTGCCTGTAAAGTGATCCAATCTCTTCGATAGCCTTTAAATCCGGCGATCCTAGTTCCGTGACGGAAAGCCCCTGACTTGCAGCATTCGCAAAAGCATTGCGAGTGCCAAGCTTTGCATCGATGAACTTGAGCACCGTCGTCCTACAGATGTACTCTGCTGCATCCTTATTATATGACCCACGAGGGTCGGCGCGATTAAGGAATGCGTATGCCTGCAAAGATGGATTCAACATTCGTACTTCCTCAACTATTTTGGACACTTTCTCTAATGTCCAAACATCAAACGACCTTGGTACAAAAGGAACGAGAAAAATATCCGCAACCAAGACGGCTGCACGCTGACTGATCGTATCTCGTCCGCCAATATCGATCACGATATCGTCATATTTCTCAGAGAATCTGATCGTTTCTGTACGTACCGCAGGGCCAATGAGTCTGGTGACTGTATACCCCGCCCCATTAGGAAGCTGATCATTTCTGAGCACACTGAAATCAGCCGCTGTTTCCTGGTCGTCAGCATCGATCAGCAATACGTCTCTGCCCTGTGTAGCTCGCATAATGGTTAGGTTTGTAGCCACTGTGGTTTTACCTGATCCCCCTTTAATCCCGCCAACCGCGACAATCATGCATGTACCTCCTGTGTCGAAGCGACGCAGAATAGTACCATATGTGCGTCGGTATGTCGCAGAGTCGTGTCCTAACGGCGTCGCACCAGCGCCGCATGTGAGTCTAGTGACCGCTAGAATGGAACGTCACTATAATCGTCATGGTTGGTAGCGGGTGCAGGGGAGGGTGCAGAGGCACGGGCTGCAGGCTTGGACGACGACCGCTGCTCCGACCCTGGGGCAGCGTAACCGTCGCCCCCACCGTCACCACCATTGCCACCTAGCATTTGCATATCGCTCGCCACAACCTCGGTTTGGTACCGCTCGACCTGATTCTTATCGATGTATTTCTTGGTTTGCAACCTCCCCTCAATATAGACATGCGATCCCTTCTGCAAAAACTCTTTGGCTATTTCAGCAGTGCGCCCTAATACGACAACACGGTGCCATTCGGTGTGATCTACCCATTGGCCGCTATCCTTATCCTTCTGGCTGCCAGTAGTAGCCAGATTGAGATTACCAAACGCGACACCGCTCGCGCTGAAATGCACCTCTGGGTCTTTGCCGAGATGCCCGATGAGGATTACTTTGTTTACGCCTCTTGCCATGATTGCAATCGCCTCTGGTTTGTTAGGTAACCCAAGTTGCCACCTATCAGGCGACGAAGACCGCATAAGAAATATGATATTTCAGGCTGCGAATTGAAAGCTGTGAGCCAGGACAAACAGAAATGCTTTTAATTCAAAACCAGCACTGGT
>CAIJYR010000159.1 GCA_903824965.1 uncultured Thiotrichales bacterium | reverse complement strand
ATGGCGAGCCAGCGAAGTGGCGAGTCGTGGCGGACGCAGGGCGGCGCGGGCGCCGAAGGCACGGCATGTCGCCAATTTTTCGCTCCCGACGGCGACTGGGATGTCCCAGTCGGGTATCGCGAAAAATGGCGACTTCCCTGTGATCCGTTCGTTCCACAGTTCCCTTTTCGTGATCCACACGGCTTACATTATCTTCCGTTTTCGTGATCCAGAATATCGGCTTTGCATTGTACGTCCCCCTGATGTAGCCAAGTCCCTCTTTCACGAAGGCTAGAACCTCCGATATACCAAGCTTCGCATAGATCGATGTGAAGTGAAGTTCAATGAGACCAATGCCAGGACATCCTGGAACATAGAACCGTAGCGTTCCGTGGTTCTTGCACATACCCATTCCAAAAGAATCGCAATCATTTGGATCGCAATCACGCACCTTCTCGGATTCCCTACCGCCGAACCTTACGCGCCTGTTCTTCGGTCGCACGGAAAGTGGCTTATAGCGCATACATTCCAGTGTATTGGTGGATGGATTCGGCTCCGACCAAAACACCATGGTTGTTGATTTCCACACAATAAACTGCTGAGTGAAAACCAAATCAATGTCGTCAGATGGGAAGATGACGGGAAACTCGCGCAGCAATCCGTCCGGCCCTGCATAGCGTTTCATAATCTCAGCAGCCGCGCCAGGGGTCAAAAAGTCCTCAGCACAGACACGAAAGTATCCTACATTGCGCGGGGTCAAAGGATAGTCAGGGCATCCCTTGATCTTGGCCTTCAAGGATTTCTCGATGTCGTCAAACGATGCACCGCACTGGACGCCATCTTCGTACACCTTGGTCGCCCCAGGCATCGCTGCTGTCTTCAAGGTCAGCACCTTGATGCCAGGACGGATCTTTCCTGACACAGGAAGCCTCTGCTGCTGGGTTGCACGGGCTGAGTGGAGTATGGTCATGGTCATCGCGTGGGCCTCGTTCGTGTGTTCGCGAGTTAGGCGAGCAATATACAAGTTATTCTTGTACGAATCAAGCGATAATTGTAATTCGAGAACAAGAAGACGCCTGCCAGAGCGGAGCGGGCGTGAGTGCCACGTTGCAATCAATACGTCAGCGCCGTAATCTATCGCCTGTGTACACGATCATCGAAACCCCAGTGTTCAGTGCCGACGCCAAGAGCCTCTGGTCCGAGGAGGAGCGAGCGAGGTTCTGCGCGTGGCTTGCAGATAACCCGCTGGCAGGGGAGGTTATCCCTGGCTCTGGTGGATGTCGCAAGGTGCGTTGGTCCCGACAAGGGATCGGTAAACGCGGTGGGACGAGGGTGATCTACTTCAATCGGCTGGAGAATGGCGTAATTTACTTGATGGTGATCTATGCCAAAGCGGTGCGTGGGAGTATTCCCGTGCACCTCCTGAGATCAATTAGAGAGGCGCTCGAAGATGGAACCTACTGAATACATGACCGGCGAGGAGTTGGGGCGTAAGCTGCTTGAGGCTGCGCTCCAGGTGAAGGATGGGGTCGGGGCGGTGGTGCACATACCGATCAGTGTAGTACGCCAGCAATCAGGCTTGGGTCAGGTACAGTTCGCCACTCTACTGGGCGTGTCGGTTCGGACACTGCAAGAGTGGGAGCAAGGGAGGCGCAAGCCGACTGGCGCTGCTAAAACTTTATTGCTCGTTGCAGAACGACACCCTGAGGTGTTGCGGGAACTCACTCAAAGATAAGCGTCTGCTCATAAATCCATGCCCACCCACACGCATTGGCCGATGATCTCGACGTAATCGAGTTCAAGCGGCTCGTCGGGGTAGCGCCTCTCATCACGGTTGTCTGATGCCATTCTCCACTCTCCGCGTAGCGACCTAAACATCCGCTTGATGCGCAGCTCGTCCTCAAACATCAAGACGAACACCTTGCCGCTACGTGGTTCTGTCTTGCTCGTGTCAACCAAGACCATTGCGCCATCTTCAATGGTGGGGGACATGCTGTCACCGTGAGCACAGATCATATGTACTCGCTCGCTGTTTATGCTCCTCTGTTTCAACCACCCCCTCTTGAACGCAATCCTCCCCACAACCTCAAACTGATCAATCTGACAACCGTTGCCACAGCTGCCCTTTACGCTGTAGTGCGGAATCAGCACGTAGTCATCCCCCACAGGATAGTGTGGAGATACCTGCTCGGATTCGCTTCCAAAAAGATACGCAACGGTTGTACCCAACACCTCGGCTATCTTCTCAAGCCTGCCGGTCTTCGGCAGCCCCCCAGACTCCCACTGCTGTACCGCCTGGGGCCTGACCCCCAGCCGCCTAGCTAACTCGGACTGACTTACACCAAGCTTTTCCCGGCACTTAACAATGCGTTGAGATACGGTTTCCATGTGTCACCCTTACAGCGTCGTTTTGCAAAAATCAATACAATTATGTCTTGTAATCCGCTAGCGGCGGTTGTAATATCCAGCCAATGACTATCGAAGGTAGGACGCCATGAACACGAACCGCGTGGCTGTAGAACGAGCGATCAGCTTAGCAGGGGGGCAAACTGCCCTTGCAAGAAAAATTGGGGTCACCCCACAGGCGGTGCAAGGATGGCATAGCGCAGGGAGGATCCCCTTGAATCGGGTGCTTGATGTCGAGCGTGCCACGGGGATCCCCCGCACAGAGATCATGCCAGAGATTTTTTCCAGCCAACCACCCCTCCCCTAACGCGATCGTAGGATACAACAAATGTCCAGCAATCAAATCCATAACAATCCTGTACGTAGCGATCCTACCAGGCTTGCGTTCCAGGACGGGGTGGCTCGCTCCGCAGTCATTCGGCGGCATGTGCATGGGCATCTTCGCGCAACGGGCGAATCCATGATCAGCCTGGCGGAAAAGGTGCGCGAGATTTACGAGGCGCGGGTACAGCTCAAACACCGCGAACTCGAATGGTCGGCCCACGCCGAACCCTACCGCCGTCTCGCTCGCAACTCCGAGAAGCTGACCCGCTTCCTCTCGGCAGACAGCAACACCTATTTTCCGGCTGACCTCGAAGACGCACTCATCCTGGCCCTTCCTGAACCGACACGCATGGCGCTTGAGGCCGAATTGTCCGCAGGGCGTGGAATGCTCGCCGTGCCGATTTCAGAATCCAGTGAAAATGCAGTCAGGGGCATTGCGGACATGATGCGCTCCGCCGCGAAAGTCCTGGAGACCATGGCCCCCGTCCTCGCGGATGGGCGTATCGATGCCGAGGATCTCCCCTACGCATCCGACGCGCTCAACGCGATGGAACAAATGATGGGGCAATTGACATCTCTCCATCGATCGCTCGCCGATGTCGTTATGAGAGAGGGTGCAGAGGGGGACGGCAATATCGTCCAAATCTGCACACGCCGCCCGTAACCGTATGGCTACACCCTCTACCCGCACCAAGAAGAGTTCATCACGAACCTCCGACGTGCCATGGGCCGATACAAAAGCGTCATGGGACAGGCCGCCACAGGGTTCGGTAAAACCGTGGTCTCCTCCGCCATAGCGCAATCAGCCCAGTCAAAAGGGAAGAGGGTGATCTTCGCAGTACAATCAGCCTCCGACCAACCCAATCCGAAACGCTACACCTTCAGATGCTGGGGCGTGGTCTACGCCGCAAGGCACGGCCCGCGATCCTCCTAGACCATGCCGGAAATATGCTTCGCCATGGTCTACCGGACGACGACCGAGAATGGGAACTCAACTCAGAAAAAAAGAAAAAGAAAAAGGTCTCGAAAGTCCCTGAAGTGAAAATCCGCGTCTGCGAAAAATGCTACTCGGCACACTCGCCAGCTCCAACATGCCCCTATTGCGGCTTCGCCTATCCCGTGGTTGGCCGAGACATTGAAGAGGTGGAAGGCGAACTCGCAGAGATAAACGCAAACATGGTTCGAGCGCAACGCAGAAAGGAAATCGCAAAAGCCAAGACCTACGAAGACTTCCTGGCCATCGCCGCCGACCGTGGATACAGACCAAGATGGGCGATGTATATGTGGGAAGCTCGGCAGTCAGGGAGGGCAGCATGACCGATTCAACCGAAGAACATTCCATCCAAAACGAAATCCGGATCGCGGCAGCGAGGGTCAACGGTCTTATTCTAACCCAAGTTGCCACCTATGACCACCATCAGAATCCTTCCAAGAGGTAATGGATTAATGTAGCCTTATAGTAATCAATCTATTGGTTGCCGATGGGGAAGTAAAATGGACGAGATGATTATAGTAACATATTGTATCT
>CAIJYR010000158.1 GCA_903824965.1 uncultured Thiotrichales bacterium | reverse complement strand
AGATACAATATGTTACTATAATCATCTCGTCCATTTTACTTCCCCATCGGCAACCAATAGATTGATTACTATAAGGCTACATTAATCCATTACCTCTTGGAAGGATTCTGATGGTGGTCATAGGTGGCAACTTGGGTTAGACTATCTGAATGGAAAAAATGTCCTAAATTACGTCACAGGGGATAGCGTGCAATTTTGCAGTACGGCCAGTCTGTCTTCTATCATATCCAGAGCCAACGGTAACCAGATAAAGGCAGTCTATCTCTACACAAAACCAGAGTGGACTGCACTCGCGATTGGCAAAAATGCTCAGATCCAATCAGTGAAAGATCTACGCGGGAAGAGAATCGCCGCTACCCTGGGTACCGATCCTTATTTTTTCTCCTACGGACGCTCAGAGCATTCGGGCTTGGGAAAAATGATATTGAACTTATTGATGTGCAACATGCCGATGGCTGTGCCGCCTTGGAGCAATTGCGCGTCGAGGCATGGGCAGGCTTGGATCCCTACATGGCCAGCAGCGAACAGATGGCCGGGAGCAACTTCTTATATCGAAACACGGCATACAATTCGTATGGTTTCCTCAATATCTCCGAAAGCTTTCTGAAGAAATATCCTAAGATCGTGCGCATCGTCCTAGAAGCCTATGAGCGTGCACGCAAATGGATACTCACGAATCCAGAAGCAGCTGCCAAGGTATTGGCAGATGCAGAAAATCTCTCGACCGAGATTACCCGAATACAGCTGACACGCAATGACCTCACCACCCCGTTCCTTGGAAGACCGCAGATGGCCTCCCTTGCCGACGCCGCTCACCTATTGGTGGAAAAAAGATTGGTCGATCCTGGAACGAACATCAACAAGGTAGTCCATGACCTACGGGATCAATCGTTGTCGATCTCTGTTATCCAATCAGCAAGAGGCTGTATGAACCCATTGGCAAACTCTTCCCTTAAGACAAGACTCACCAGTTTTATCTTGCTCCTTTTTGTGACGAGCATTCTCCTTCTGTCTTATAATATTATCACCATGCTGCGCGACGATATGCAGTCTCAACTGGGAAAACAACAATACGCATCTCTCAAACTCTTGGCCGACAACCTTGATGATGATATTACCGATCGGGTAAGCGCATTAAGAATCATAGCTCTTGAACTGAGTCATTCAAAAGAGGCGTTGACCCGAGAAACTTTGCAAGAACGAATCGATGCCAGGCCAATATTCATTCGCCTATTCAATGCAGAGACTTTCATCCTACATGCGGATGGTAGCATCCTCTATTCTTCCGTCCCCTCCCTTCACCGCGATGGTATGCAATACCGTGATCTAGCGTTTGTGGCCACCACACTCCAGGAAGGAAAGGAAACCATCAGTCCAGTGCTGTTCGATCCCGCATTGCAGATGCCAACACTCGCCATGGCAGCGCCCATTCGCGATCTTTCCGGCAAAGTAGTCGCTGCCTTGGTAGGTGTGACCAGTCTCTCGCAACCCAATTTCATCGATAGGATCACAAACAGTCCCTTTGGAGAAACAGGGGGTTATCTTCTGATTGCGCCAAAGCAAAGAATCGTCGCCCAAAGCAGTGACAAGAGTCACAATAGGGAGCCACTGCCCGCCATGGACAGGATCCCTGGATTGGATCAACTCCTAGAGGGACAAAAGCACTCTGTCGTTTTTTCTAATGCAAAGGGTCTGGAAGTGCTTGCCTCGGCACAGCCTCTATCGACCACCGGACTGAGTCTTCTGTCCTTGCTTCCCACAACAGAAGCGTTTGCCGCAGTGCGCGATCTGTACCAGCGAATTGTATTCATCACGATCACCCTCACCCTTGCGATGGCTTGGCTGATTTGGTGGACATTGCATCGTCAGCTTTTACCCATGACAACGCTCACAAAGAAGCTGATGGAAATGTCCGACCTATGCCAGTCAAGGCAGTTCCTCGTGATTATGCGCAGGGACGAGATCGGCGTTCTGGCAGAGACCTTTAATCGCCTACTCGCAACCTTGTGGAACAAGGAGGACGCGTTGGAGCAACATAGACACGATCTGGCGCAATTAGTGGCGGATCGCACAACCGATCTAGAATCCACCACAAAAATGTTACGATCCGTATTGAACACCATGCCCGGACGTGTCTTCTGGAAGGATTGCCAGGGCGTGTATCAGGGATGTAATCCACTGTTTGCTAAAGATACAGGCTTTCACGACCCGCAAGAACTGATAGGACATCGAGACACCGATCTTCCTTGGCATGTTTTGACCGAATCGATAGAGAACATCGACCAAGCACTGATGACGAGTGTACTGTCCGAATGGTGGAACGAAGAGTCTCGGCCGATCGCTTCGGGTGAGGTGCTCTGTATACGGATCTGCAAAGTCCCTTTGCGGTCCGATCAAGGGGAAATACAGGGCGTGCTAGGGGTATACGAAGACATCACCCATGCAAAGGCCCTTCAGAATGATTTACTCCGCACCCAACAAGAATTAGCCTTTCAGAAACACGCCCTTGATGAACACGCGATTGTTTCCGCCGCAGATGTGCGTGGCAAGATAACCTATATTAATGACAAGTTTGTGACTATCAGCGGTTACAGCAGGGAAGAATTGATCGGGAAAACCCATCGTACCGTCAAATCGGACGAACATCCTCTTGAATTCTACAAAGAAATGTGGCGAACCATTGCCCAAGGACGCACTTGGCATGGGGAAGTCAAAAATCAGACCAAAGAAGGTTCCCACTACTGGGTACAAGCCACCATCGTTCCCTTCTTAGACGATGATGGGAAACCGTTCAAGTATATTTCTATCCGCACGGACATTACGGCCATTAAGACGCTGGAAGCAAATCTGATCACCGCAAAAAAACAGGCAGAAGAGGCAGCCCGTGCGAAGAGCGATTTCCTGGCCAACATGAGTCACGAAATTCGCACCCCCATGAACGCCATCATCGGCTTAAGTCATCTCTGTCTACAAACAGACCTTACCACACGCCAGAAGGATTACATTCGCAAGGTGCATCATGCCGCAACCTCGCTGTTGCGCATTATTAATGACATTCTCGATTTCTCCAAGATAGAGGCCGGACGCCTAGACATGGAGTCAACCGATTTCACCCTGGAGGAGGTGTTGGGTACCATGGCCTCAATGACAACACAAAAGGCAGAGGAGAAACACCTAGAGTTTCTTATGGAGACCGCTGTGAATATTCCTCCGAGTCTTGTAGGGGATCCACTGCGGCTTGGGCAGGTGCTCATCAACCTGACCAACAATGCCATCAAATTTACAGAACAAGGAGAGGTAGCGGTTACGACTGAGCTTCTGGAGAAAGACGAGGGAGCTGTGCGCCTTCAATTTGTCATTCGAGACACAGGGGTTGGCATCACAGAAGAACAGCAAAGCAGACTGTTCACAGCTTTTAGCCAGGCGGATACCTCTACGACCCGCAAGTACGGTGGTACCGGGCTGGGACTCACCATTTCAAAGAAGCTCATAGAATTGATGGGGGGTAGTATTCGTGTGGAAAGTATGCCCGGCAGGGGATCGCGTTTTGTCTTTGATGTGAGGCTTGGCATTTCACAGCATAGCGTTGAGAAATGGCTTCTACCCTCTGCTGACTTGCGTGGCTTGAAAACTTTGGCCGTGGATGACAATGAGAGTGCTCGCAATGTCATCGCCGATTATCTGGCTTCCTTTACCTTTCAGGTAACGAAAGAGCGTGATGGCAAAGAGGCCATCGTTCTGGTGCAAGAAGCCGATATGCTAGGCGAACCCTATGATCTTATCGTCATGGACTACATGATGCCAGAAATGGACGGGATCACGGCTGCGGCCAAGATACGCCACGATCTATACCTACAGAAAATCCCCGTGCTGATTATTGCAACCGCCTACGGAGAAGAAAGCGTCGTCAAACGGGCAACCCTAGAGGCAGAGGTAGACGGTTTTCTTGTCAAACCCATCAACCAAAGCCTGCTTTTTGAATCCATCATGGAAGCGTTTGGCCGTAGTGATGCCCACAGCAAAAAAGGAGGGGTCATCCACACAGGGAGACAAGATTTCTTAGCCGTCCTCTCTGGTGCTATCGTCTTGTTGGTAGAAGACAATGAGATCAACCAACAGGTGGCCCGTGAACTGTTGGAACAAGCCAACATCACTGTACTGCTTGCTACCAATGGCCGAGAGGCCGTCAATATGGTCGCGAGAGAAAGGCTCGATGGTGTGCTCATGGATGTGCAGATGCCCATCATGGATGGCCTCAGCGCAACCCGTGAGATTCGCAAGGATCCCCGTTTTTCCACCCTGCCTATTCTGGCCATGACCGCCAATGCCATGTCAGGCGATCGAGATCTTTGCTTAGAAGCAGGCATGCAAGACCATATTGCAAAGCCCATCGATCCGCATGATATGTTCACGACCCTTGCACGATGGATTACCCCTGCCTCGCCAAAACCCTTTCCAGCATCCCCAGCACTCCCTGAAGGACAGACACCCTCCGAGGAAGACACAGGAACAGTGCCAGAAATTCCAGGCATCAATACCAAGAATGGACTGCAACGCATGGGCGGAAAGACTAAGAAATATCTTGATCTCCTTGCTAAATTTCTCACCAACCAACGTAACGCAATGGCAAAACTGGCCCTCGCCCTAGAAAACAACGACACGGCTACCGCAGAACGCATTGCCCACACCCTGAATGGTGTTGCTGGAACCATCGGCGCGACTTTGCTACAAGAAAAGGCGGGTAGAATAGAATCCGCGCTCCGATCCGGTACTCCCCTTCAGCCGATCGATTCCACCGTAACGGAAACAAGGGACACATTAGAAAATATCTGCCTCTCTTTGGTTCCTCTGTTTCCGCAGGATGCAGTGCATGATACGCTTCCCGTAGGCCAACCCGCCCCCCCAGAAGGGTTGCGGCAACAGCGTGAACTGTTCAGAAAAGCATCCAGACAATTGTCCATCTACGATTCGGATGTAGAAAATACTTTGGCCACATTGCGTGAATACGCCTTCACCCAGGCAACACTTGTGTGGATCAGCCGCATTGAAAAAGAAGTCGCGCACTATGATTTCGAGGCAGCTACCGAATCACTACACCAGTGTCTGACTGCCTTAGGTAACCCAAGTTGCCACCTATGACCACCATCAGAATCCTTCCAAGAGGTAATGGATTAATGTAGCCTTATAGTAATCAATCTATTGGTTGCCGATGGGGAAGTAAAATGGACGAGATGATTATAGTAACATATTGT
>CAIJYR010000157.1 GCA_903824965.1 uncultured Thiotrichales bacterium | reverse complement strand
AGATACAATATGTTACTATAATCATCTCGTCCATTTTACTTCCCCATCGGCAACCAATAGATTGATTACTATAAGGCTACATTAATCCATTACCTCTTGGAAGGATTCTGATGGTGGTCATAGGTGGCAACTTGGGTTAGAGGATATGTCCATGGCACAAGAGGTGCTTAACCACATCATGCACTCGAATGGCCTACAAGATCCGAACATTCGCTACTTTCAACGCCCTGCACAACAATGCAGCGGAGATTTCATCGCAGCCGCACGAGATCCATACGGCCATTTACGGATTATGCTGGCGGATGTGACAGGACATGGTTTGCAAGCCGCCTTGTTTTTACTGCCTATTTTTCGGATCTTTTACACGATGGTCAGAAAGGGACTTTCGACCCAAAACATCGTCACAGAGATCAACGACATCATGCGAGAAATCTCTATCACGGGACGATTCATTGCAGCGGTGGTTGTGCGTATCACGCAGGATGGGACTTCCCTGGAGGTTTGGAACGGTGGCGTTGCTGTGGCTTTTTACGTGCAAAACGATGGTGCGATCCACAAATTCCATTCGCAACACCCCCCGCTAGGGCTGGTAGAGGCAGAGGGGTTCGATACCAGCACGGAGACGATCTATCCACCCCCAGGATCGCTCGTACTTTGCTCCGATGGTCTGACAGAAGCGGAAAACACGTATGGAGAACCTTTCGGTGAGGAACGCTTGGAAACAGTCCTTCGAACCTCATCGCAGGATACGCTCCTAGATGATCTCCTGTTGGTCGCTGACACCCATCTGGCGGGGGATCTCCCCCATGATGACTTGTCCATCGTAGTAGCACATGTTCCACGTGGAACATCGGTGTGAAGGGCCTCTTGCACAGAGCAACAACACTCGCCCCCGAGAGGAGTTTGCTCGGAAAATCAGGCCATTGTTTGATGTTGTTCTTGCTATAGGGATAGGGTATGTTTGACGTCGTCCTTTTCGAGCCTGAAATTCCCCCCAACACAGGCAACGTCATTCGCCTGTGTGCCAATACGGGTACGCGCTTACACCTCATCCGTCCACTCGGTTTTGAACTGTCCGACAAACGATTGCGACGTGCAGGATTGGATTACCACGAGTATGCCTCTCTCTGTGTGCATGAGGATCTGAACAGCTATTTGGAAGCCGCTCGCCCAGAGAGGATCTGGGCCTTGTCCACACGCGGGACGCGATCCTATGTCGAAGCCGACATCACCCCAGGGGATGCACTGCTCTTTGGCCCAGAGACCAGGGGATTGCCACCGTCCGTGCTCGACGCCATTCCGATCCCACAGCGATTGCGTATTCCCATGATGCCAGGCAACCGAAGCCTCAATCTTTCCAATGCCGTCGCGATTATCGTTTATGATGCGTGGCGTCAACACGGCTTTGCGGGACAGCCTTAGGCGGGCAACCACCCCTGTCCCCAGTGCGTGTTCATCGGCATCATCGGGTGTTGGTAGAGACGCGCAAGAGCGGTTGCCGTCAGCACGGTTCCGGTGGAACCTGCACTCGTCTGCCCATCCCCGTAGATCAATAAACAAGAATCACAAAAGCGAGCCGCCACATTGATATCATGAAAGACCATAAGCAACGCGCCCCCTTGTGTACGGGTATGATCCACCAGCCGTGCCATCAGTCGCATTTGGTAGGCGGGATCGAGGTGGTTGAGGGGTTCATCCAGAAGACCCAGCGGCGTATCCTGGGCCAAGAAAGCGGCAATGCGCAAACGCTGGCGCTCTCCGCCCGAAAGAGCGAGGGTCTCGCGGTGCGCCAAAGCACGCAAATCAACTGCTTCCAGCGCACTTGCTACGATTGCGCGGTCTCGTTCGGTTTCCCAGCCGAACCCCCCAAGGTACGGGTAGCGACTCACTAGCATGGTTTCCCATACCGTGCTAGGAAAGGAAGAAGATGCCTCCTGAAAGACCATCCCCAAACGCTGTGCACGGGCACGTCTGCTGAACTGGATCAAGGGTATCCCGCTCATCAGTATCTGCCCTCCCTGGGAGGGGCGTAGACCGGCCAGGGTATGCAGCAACGTCGTTTTGCCGACCCCATTGATCCCCAGCATGGCCCAGCACTGTCCAGGATACAACGCGAGATTCATCGCTCGGCATACCGTGTGCCCCCCTATCTGGACAGTGATGGCGCGTGCTTCAAGGAGTGCTCTCGCATGATCTTTCACCGACGATGGTTCGAGGATACCCAACAATGACTCCTTTAGATGCTTGCCAGACACTTGCAGGCGCCCTGCACGAGGGGATGCACAGCGATGCGCGACGTCTGTCACGACGTTTGGAAAAGGTACGCGATGCCGCACGCAAGGGGCAAGACGTCACCGGGAGCATAGCGCAACTCGAAGCAGAGGTGCGGCATTCTGTGGAGCGCAGGGCCAAACGGACGCTCGAACGTCCACAGCCGACCTACCACGAAGAATTGCCCATCAGTATGCGTCGTGCAGACATTGCGGCTGCCCTCAACGCGCACCAAGTCATCATTGTTGCGGGTGAGACCGGATCTGGCAAAACCACACAGCTCCCAAAAATCTGTCTGGAAGGGGGGCGGGGTACCGCCGGATGGATCGGCTGTACCCAACCCCGACGGATTGCGGCCACCAGTGTGGCGACACGGGTGGCACGAGAACTCGGATCGGAGGTAGGAACGGTCGTGGGATACCAGGTACGCTTCTCGGGATCGATCCATCCTTCTGCGTACATCAAGTTCATGACCGATGGCATTCTCCTAGCCGAGACCCAAACGGATCGAGGACTCTATGCCTACGATACGCTCATCATCGACGAGGCGCACGAACGCAGTCTGAACATCGATTTTCTTTTGGGCTATTTGAAACGATTGCTGCCACGTCGCCCTGAACTCAAGATCATCCTCAGTTCTGCGACGCTCGATACTGAACGGTTTGCCGCCTATTTCCAAGGTGCACCGATTATTGCAGTGGAAGGAAGAACCCATCCGGTCGAGGTGTATTACCGCCCCCTCCTCGAAGAGGACGCGGATCTTTCAGAAGTCATTGCCGAAGTGGTCGAAGACATTCTCACCGAACCGGATGGTACGGGGCGTCAGGGAGATATCTTGGTGTTTCTGCCAGGAGAGCGTGAGATTCGTGAAGCAACCCAGGCGCTCACCAAACGCACCTTGGATCGGGTGTTGGTTTTGCCACTGTATGCCCGTCTCTCGGCAAATGAACAATCGCGGGTCTTTCAACGAGGTGATCGGCCCCGCGTGGTACTCGCCACCAATGTCGCCGAGACCTCGCTGACCATTCCAGGGGTTCGCACGGTCATCGATACGGGATGGGCACGCATGAACCGCTACAGTCCCCGATCCCAAGTCAGTCGATTGCGCATCGAACCGATATCCCGTGCGAGTGCCGATCAACGAAAAGGCCGCTGTGGACGGGTCGGCCCTGGGGTGTGCATCCGTCTGTATGCCGAAGCCGATTATATCGGTCGACCTGCCTATACCGATCCAGAGATCAAGCGCACTTCTCTTGCTGCGGTGATTCTGCGGATGAAAGCACTGGGCTTGGGCGAGCCAGAAGAGTTTCCGTTCATTGAACCACCCCATCCGCGCCTCATCAACGAAGGCTATAAAACTCTCCAAGAACTCCAAGCGTTGGACACGGCCCAAGCGATTACGGCCCTGGGTCGACAACTTGCACGCCTTCCGGTGGATCCCCGCATTGGACGGATGATTCTTGCAGCCTCTAGCGAAGGGGCGTTGCAAGAGGTCTTAACGGTTGCAAGTGCGCTTGCGATTCAAGATCCGCGTGAACGTCCGCTGGCCCAGCAAGAGGCGGCCGATGCACGGCACCGGCGTTTTCACAACGCACGTTCTGATTTTGTAGCCTGGCTCAACCTGTGGTCGTTTTACACGCAAGCCATGGGCGACAACCCGTCTAAGAATGCGCTGCGCCGCTTGTGTCACGAGCATTTTCTTTCGTATAACCGGATGCAGGAATGGATGGATCTTCGTGCCCAACTCGCAGAAGTAGCCACCGAACTACAGCTTACGATCAATACGACCCCTGCTTCCTATGAGGCGTTGCACCGTGCGTTGTTGACGGGATTGTTGTCACGCATTGGCATGTTGCAGTTCCAAGAAGAAGGCAAAAAACACGAAGAAAAACCAAAGCAAGAGGCAAAGAGCAAAGAGCAGAAAGAAAAGAAAAAGACCTATCTGGGTGCGCGGGGTCTGTCGTTCATGATTTTTCCAGGGTCTGGGGTCTTTGGGAAAGCGCCGCGTTGGTTGGTGGCGGGGGAGTTGTTGGAAACGACCAAGCTGTATGCCCGATCGGTTGCTGAGGTGGAACCTGCATGGCTTGAATCGATCGCGCAACACTTGGTACGGCGCACCTATTCTGATCCGCACTGGGAGAAACGTCCTGGGCGTGTCATTGCCACTGAACAGGTAACACTCTACGGATTGCCCATCGTTACGCAGCGCCGCGTTGACTATGGAACGATTGATCCCGTGGAAGCGCGTACTCTATTCATTAGAGAGGCGTTGGTGCGGTGTGACTATACGACCGAGGCAGCGTTTTTTGCCAACAACCGTGCCCTCGTAGAAGAGATCGAGGGCATTGAACACAAATCCCGCCGACGTGACATTTTGGTGGACGAGCAAACGGTACACCAGTTCTATGACGAACGCATTCCCGCGTATGTCTACGATCACCGTAGCCTGGATCGATGGCGTCAGGAGGTAGAGCGCAAGACACCGCAGGTGCTGTATTTGGATCGAGAACGGTTGATGCAGCGTCTAGGCCCGTCGATGACTGCTGAGCGTTTTCCTGATCACCTGACGGTAGAGGGCACACCCCTTGCGCTGACCTATTGTTTTGATCCAGGTGCGCCCAACGATGGGGTGACCCTTGAAGTACCGTTGGCTTTTTTGTCGCGCATCCAAGCGTACCACCATGAATACTTGGTGCCCGGGCTGCTTGCGGAAAAACTCACCCATTTGTTGCGATCGTTGCCAAAATCGTTGCGGGTTCAGTTGATGCCGATTCCTGAGTATGTGCAGGCAGCATATGAAACGTTTGCGGATCCGAGCCAGCGTGAGGGGCTTCCCTTGTACGTTGCGTTCTCGCGTTTTCTGCACCGTTTGACGGGGGTGGGGGTGGTGGCGGGGGATTTTGAGGGGATGGAATTGCCCAACCATTTACGGATGGGGTTTCGGATTCTTGGGGAGGAGGGGGTTCTGCTTGCTGAGGATCGTGATCTTGGTCTGTTGCGCGGGACGTTACAAGCAGAAGCCGATGCCTCTTTCAGAAAGCTTGCCATGAGTCAGTACGAGCGTGCTTCGGTTACTGTGTGGGATTTTGGGGACTTGCCGAAACGGGTCGAATTGTCGGGAAAATCGGCGACACTCTCTGCGTACCCTGCGTTGGTGGAAGAACCAGAGGGTCGTGTTGCGTTGCGCCTGTTTGAGACAGAGGCAAATGCAGCGATTGCACATCCAACTGGTCTGCGCCGTTTGTTTGCGTTGGCGGTGCAGGGTCAGATCCGCGCATTGGATCGAACGCTTGCGTTGGGTCGTTCGACGGTGATTGCCAAACCGTACCAGGGTCGGGCGGTGGCGCTTAAGCAAGAATTGCTTTGTGCGGTGCTGGACGCGGCTTTTCTCGCAGAGGGGGAGGAGATCCGTGATGCAAGCCGTTTTCAAGCGTGTCTTGTGGCGGGGCGTGCGCGTCTTGTGCCCATGGCGGAGCAGTTGATCCGGTTGGTGACGACGATTTTTGTTGATCACCAAAAGATCGCTGAGGAGATTCGCAAGGACATTCCCCTCCATCGAGCGTCCTATGAGGATCTTCGCTCGCAGATGGCGGGTTTGGTCTACCCTGGTTTTGTTGCCGCAACGCCTCTTGTGCGGTTGAGCCACTATCCTCGCTATCTGAAGGCAGCGTTGTTGCGTCTCGACAAAATGCGTGATCAACCCCTCCGTGATCGTGAGCGCCTTGCCGAAATTGCCCCTTGGTGTGCGCGGTTCCAGGTCATCGCCTCTCCAGGTAGCGCGGATCCGAACCTAGAAGCGTTGCGATGGATGTTGGAAGAGTGGCGTGTGTCGCTGTTTGCGCAAGAATTGAAAGCAACGATGCCTGTTTCTGCGAAGCGGATAGAAAAGGCTTGGGAAGCATTGCGTAGCTGAACGACGCAATTGTTCCACGCGGAACACAGAACGTTGCACACCGATGTTTCACGTGGAACATTGTTGAACAACAGATCCAGGCTTCCTGTGGAACGTTGCACACCGATGTTTCACGTGGAACATTGTTGAACAACAGATCCAGGCTTCCTGTGGAACGTTGCACACTGATGTTTCACGTGGAACATTGTTGAACAACAGATCCAGACTTCCTGTGGAACGTTGCACACCGATGTTTCACGTGGAACATTGTTGAACAACAGGTCAGAACGATCGACGTTCGATACCCGTTTTTGCAAGCAAGGTCGTTGCGATCTCTTCCACCGACAGGGTAGTAGTGGAGAGGTAGGGAATGCCCTCCGCCTGAAAAAGGGATTCCGCCCTGCGGGTTTCATGCTGACACCTACGCAGCGAAGAATAGGGACTGTCAGGACGTCGCTCATGACGAATTTTCTGTAACCGCTCCGGATCGATCGTCAAACCGTAGAGTTTTTCTCGGTAGGGCGCGACCGCCACCGGCAACCGCATTTTTTCTAAATCCTCCTCCGTCAGGGGATAATTCGCGGCGTATATTCCAAACTGCAGCGACAGATACAGACAGGTCGGCGTCTTTCCAGATCGCGACACCCCCAAAATAATGACATCCGCACGTGGATAACTTCGGGTCACTGCACCATCATCGTTGGCCATCGCAAAATTGACGGCATCCATGCGCACACCATAGGCGATGTTGTCCACCAATCCATGGCTACGACCCATGGTACAGGAAGATTGCACCCGTAACTCCTGTTCCAACAATCCGATGAATGTACCAAAAAAATCGAAAAAGACTGCCTCAGCACTCGCTATCATCTCCCGCGATTCGGGATTGACCAAGGTGCTGAAAACGATGGGACGATCTACAGAACGACGGGAAACTTCGTTAATCCGTATAATGGCGTCCTTTATTTTTTCGAAACTGTCCAAAAAGGGCAGGTTGACCGTTTTGAACCGGATCCCCTCAAATTGGGTAAGCAAACTATGTCCGAGTGTCTCCGCAGTAATCCCCGTGCGATCGGAAACAAAAAAGACGGTACGTTGCTTCATCAAGGTCTCCGAAGAATCCGCCCAAAAGAGCAGGCAGGAAAGGCGAGGGTCATTTTCTCCACGAAGGGCATTTTACCATACTGGTCAGGTCAACCTTGATGAAGTGTATAGGGTATTCTGCTATAGTGATCGCCTATGCACTCACGACGGAGAAAGTCATGCAATCCCTGATCAACACCGAAATCAAGCCATTCAGTGCTACAGCGTACCAGAACAGCCGTTTTGAAACCGTCACCGAGGCCACCCTGAAAGGCAAGTGGTCTGTGGTGTTCTTCTATCCGGCCGATTTTACGTTCGTTTGCCCGACAGAGTTGCGTGATCTGGCCAAGCATTATAAAGAGTTTCAGAAATTGGGTGTCGAAATCTACGCTATCTCCACCGATACCCATTTCACCCACAAGGCATGGCACGATACCCCAGAAATCAGCGAGATCCAATTCCCCATGGTCGGTGACCCAACGGGTACCCTCACCCGCAACTTTGGCGTGATGATCGAGGAAGCCGGTCTTGCCGAACGCGGTACCTTCGTCGTGGATCCGAACGGCAAAATCCAAATCATCGAGATCAACGCCGGTGGCATTGGCCGCGATGCAGCCGAATTGTTGCGCAAGGTCAAAGCTGCCCAGTATGTGCACGCCCACCCAGGCGAAGTCTGCCCCGCCAAGTGGAAAGAAGGCGACGCTACCCTGACGCCTTCCCTCGATCTGGTTGGCAAAATCTAGCCAAAAACGCCGTTGCAGGAAAAACACCATGCTGGACACGAACCTCAAACACCAATTGAAGAGCTACCTCGAACGTTTGGTAGCGCCCATTGAATTGGTCGCATCCCTGGACGATACCCAAAAATCGCACGAGATGCGTGCCTTCTTGGAGGACATTGCCGATCTGTCCAGCAAGGTGATCCTACTGCAAAATGGGAATGACATCCGCCGTCCTTCGTTCTCGGTGGGTCGTATTGGGGAACCGAGCCGCATTCAGTTCGCTGCCATCCCCATGGGGCACGAATTCACGTCGCTCGTGCTCGCCTTGTTGCATACCAGTGGCTATCCACCGAAAATTGGGGAGGGCGTGATCCAACAAATTCATGCCTTGCAAGGACAGCTCTGCTTTGAGACCTACCTGTCGTTGTCTTGCCAAAATTGCCCAGACGTGGTGCAAGCCATCAACATCATGGCAGTGCTCAATCCCAACGTCACCCATGTCCTGGTGGATGGTGCTTTGTTTCTCGGAGAAGTGACCGAACGCGAAATCATGGCCGTGCCCACCGTCTATCTCAACGGTGCGCCATTTGCGCAGGGTCGTCTCAGCCTAGAGGAAATTCTGGCCCAATTGGATACGGGTACCGTAGCACGCAATGCAGCAGCACTCGCACAGAAAGCCCCCTTTGACGTACTCGTGGTGGGTGGCGGTCCTGCTAGCGCAGCGGCTGCGGTGTATGCCGCTCGTAAGGGTATCCGAACAGGTCTCGTGGCAGAGCGTTTTGGGGGGCAAGTGTTGGACACAATGAGCATCGAAAACCTCATTTCCGTCCCCCACACCGAAGGCCCGCGTCTCAGTCGCGCACTCGAAGAACACGTTCGACAATACGACGTGGACATTATGAATCTGCAACGTGCAGAAGCCTTGATCCCTGCCGCCAAAGAAGGCGGGCTACACGAAATCCGACTGGTGGGTGGTGTACAACTCCAAGCCAAGGCCGTGATCATCGCTACGGGCGCACGTTGGCGCGAAATGAACGTGCCTGGTGAGAAAACCTACCGTGGTCATGGAGTCGCCTATTGTCCGCACTGCGATGGCCCGCTCTTCAAGAACAAGCGCGTTGCCGTGATCGGGGGTGGTAATTCAGGGGTAGAGGCTGCGATCGATCTCGCTGGCATTGTGTCTCATGTCACTCTGGTAGAGTTTTTGGATACGTTGCGTGCTGACAGCGTGCTACAAAAGAAACTGGCAAGCCTTCCGAATGTGACGGTGATCAAACATGCACAGACGATGGAAGTGATTGGGGATGGTCACAAAGTCAATGGGTTGGTCTATACCGATCGTGGCAGTGGTGAGAAGCATGAGATTCCCTTGGAGGGAATTTTTGTACAGATCGGTCTGTTGCCCAACACCGATTGGCTACAGGATACGATCGAACGGTCACGTCATGGTGAGATTATCGTGGACGTACGGGGCCAAACCTCCTTGCCTGGCGTTTTCGCGGCGGGGGACTGCACCACCGTGCCTTACAAGCAGATCATCATCGCTATGGGCGAAGGTGCAAAAGCCAGTCTGGCAGCATTCGATTACTTGATACGTGCAGGGTCAGGTACATAGCCACAAAAGTCGATCGTGCTGAACCATCTGATACGGGGCGCGGGAGACATTGATGAAAGTGCCACACAGTAGCATCCAGTCGGTAGGCATTGATCTCTCGCAAATCGTCAGTGTCTTGTCAGATGCCTTAGACTGGGTGGGTCTCCATGAACCGCACCATGGCAAGCGCGTTGCCTTTATGGCAGTGCAACTGGGTGATGCGCTGAACCTACCGAAGCCCTTGATGGAAGACCTTTTTCTGGGAGGACTGATTCATGATATAGGTGCGTCTTCCTCGCGGGTCTTACAAGAGCTTCTTGATTCTGAATACGCAGGGGATATGAGTGTACATTGTCGACGCGGCGCAGAGCTTGTATCTTGCTTTCGTCCGTTGAAACATCTTGCGCCCATGATTCTTCACCATCATACCCACTGGGGAGACTTCGCCAGCATCGAGGACGACACTGCTGCGTCAGAAAAGTTATTAGCAAACTGTATTGCACTCTCGGATCGTATTGATATCTTGCTTCGGCGTTATCCAGACGCAGATCCATTGATGATGAGGGACGTTATAAAAAAAATTGTTGTCACAGAGGCCAAGGAAGAGAAATTCATGCCTGAGTTGATGGACGCATTCTCTGTGATCTCGGATCATGAGGCATTTTGGTTCTCACAGGATATTATTGAAATCGGTGGTTTGATCGGAAGATACGCAACAGAGCGGCGTGTCTTGGATTTTTCTTTTGAGGATCTGCGTGACTTGGCAACCGTTCTTTCTCTTGTGATTGATGCAAAGAGTTCTTTTACTGCGCTGCATTCTTTTGGTGTCATGAGTCTCGCCTCTTTTCTTGGGTATTCTGCTGGACTGTCTGTACAGGCATGTGACCTTCTGGAAATAGCAAGTCTCTTGCACGATGTCGGCAAGTTAAGAATTCCAGACGAAATCCTAGAGAATCCAGGTGCGCTTACGGTACAAGAACGTTCCGTGATAGCGCGACACAGTTTTTATAGTTTTCATATCTTGTCGCGCATCGAAGGTTTTGAGAAAGTAGCAATGTGGGCTGGTAATCATCATGAATATATTAATGGAAGCGGATATCCTTTTCATCTCAAGGGCGAGCAATTATCCACCGAGTCACGTATCTTGACCATTGCGGACATCTTTCAGTCCCTCTCACAAGATCGACCTTACCGGAAAGCAATGAGCAGTGTTCAAGTCCTGTCGATACTAGATTCAATGGTAATGCAAGGAAAACTGGATGGAGATATAGTGCATCTCATTCATGAGAATCTGGATCATTGCTGCACAATGATGGCTGTGGGCTTAAACAGTTCGCAAAGAAACTAATGCTTGGTTGTGCAGAGCAACGACATAGCCTACGCGATAGAAACCAGCACTATGGATGTGTTACCTTCGGGCCATACTTGTTCCATGCCATCTCGTGTAAGAAATAAACAGTGCTGTCGTATAGCGAACTTGCCACAAGGAATAGGGTGGAGGTAGCCACAGAACCTGTCAGTAAATAGGAGAGCAAGAAAACATTTGCGATTGCGATACAGCGGTAGACTAGCGATTTCTCAAGCTCGCGGCCCATCGGTCTCTCTGTCGCGATCGGAGGATCAAGATAGGACCACGACAACTCATGTAGATAATAAATCACCGATTGCTCGGCGCCTGTTACCAATACAAGGTTCAATGTCCTGGAAGGGCTACCGGTCAATAAATAACCTCCGACCAAAACATCACCAGAGGCGACTATTCTATAGGTGATTGTCTTCAGAAGACCTATCTTCCAGGCATCCATCCCTTCAGGGTTGCTCATATCTCCAGGAGTGGCATTGTGCTCGTCCTGCGCGAAGACTGCGAAAGACCATGCGTTGAATAAGAACAGAACCAGCAGAAATTGCCACCAGAACCTGCGAAGCACATGCGCAGAGCACCGATTCAGAATAGGTAGACTCTCCACGTTTTCACCGATCCAATCAGTGTGGAACTTTTCGGAGTGAGGTATCTGGTTTATTCTGGTGACACAATTGCGTGATGGAATCGCTCCTCCTGAGAAACGCTTGTTTGATCAATATTGTTTATTGATGTTCCGAACTACGTGGTATCAGGAAACTTTTTCCACGCAGTCATATGTTATATAGCAAGGGCACCATAAAATGATTGCCTGGTTTTCCGATTCAATCCCTCCCCGATGAGTCGGGGAGGGGCTCGGGGAGGGGTTGATATTTTGACTTATCTTCTTTTTATGTGACTTAAGCTATAACAACACAGGGAAAATTGGATGCGTCACCAGTGCTGCTTATACTCGCCTTTCTGAGACCGCCATTGCATGCGCAATCAATTGTGAATGCTCAGCAAAAGAATGCGTTGGCTCCCGCAATTTCAAGAAACCTGCCTTTGTGAGATAACCCACGGACGTCCGTTTCATAAAATCGTGAATGGAGACACCAGAAAACGTCCGAGAGAATCCACCCGTTGGCAGAACCGAGGTAGGCCCAAGTGTAAAGTTGGCTATGCTACCGAGGAGCACATGGAGCGAAGCGTAGTGCGACGAGCCCCGCGTAGCCGTGAGGGCCGTACGTTTTGTCGATGTCCGCAGCCGTATCGCGGGCTGAGACAAAACGTAAGGCAACCGAGCACGGCGTAAAGCCATTTGT
>CAIJYR010000156.1 GCA_903824965.1 uncultured Thiotrichales bacterium | reverse complement strand
AGATACAATATGTTACTATAATCATCTCGTCCATTTTACTTCCCCATCGGCAACCAATAGATTGATTACTATAAGGCTACATTAATCCATTACCTCTTGGAAGGATTCTGATGGTGGTCATAGGTGGCAACTTGGGTTAGATAGGAAACCAATGTAATATTGACATTCCTGAATTCTCCACGCACTGTAAAGACTTTGCGTTTACATTTGCCCCTTTATCCAGCAAAACCCGTCGCCATGGCGCTCTCACTGGCGTCAGACGACGGAAGATTGCTTCTGTAGCTGTGCAGCCATTCGTTCAGCACTCGACCAGGGTACCTTCTTCTGGTTCTGGATCGGTGACGACCCTGTGCAACGCACCAGGGGTATTCATGTTAAAGACACGCACCGGCAAGCGGTGTTCCTGGCACAACACAATGGCCGTCAGATCCATCACGCCCAACCGCCGTTCTAGCACATCGTCGTAGCGCAAACGCGAAAAACGCACAGCACCAGGATCCCGCACCGGATCTCGATCATAAATGCCGTCTACCTTGGTGGCCTTGAGCAGGACATCGGCACCTATTTCGATGGCACGCAAAGCCGCCGCAGAGTCCGTCGTGAAAAACGGATTGCCCGTGCCCCCAGCGCATAGTACGACCCGTCCCGCCTCTAAGTGCGCACGCGCCTCCCTCGCATTGAACGGATCACACAGCGAAGGCATCGAAAAGGACGACTGCACGCGCACCGACAAGCCATGGCGTTCAAATATATCCTGTAAAGCCAGGGCATTCATGACGGTGGCGAGCATCCCCAGGGTATCCCCTGTGGTGCGGGCAAGACCCACACCCGTCAAGGCGGCTCCCCGAAAAAGATTGCCACCCCCGACGACGATGCCAACCTGCACCCCAGATTCCACCACCGCACGGACTTCGGTGGCCATCCGTACCAACACTTCTGGCGCGAACCCCTGGGCGCTGCCCTCCCCAGCCAACGCCTCGCCACTCAGTTTGAGCAAAATCCTACGATAGATCGGTTTCATCTGGCTTAATCGCCGCGCACCTGTGCCATCACTTCGGCAGCGAAGTCCGCAGACTTTTTTTCGATGCCCTCACCGACCTCATAGCGCACAAAAGAGACGACCGAGGCTTTCTGGTCAGCGAGCAGTTTGCCCACTGTGAGGTTCGGATCTTTGACGAACGGCTGACCCGTGAGGGCCACCTCGTCTAAGAACTTACGCACACGACCCTCGACCATTTTCTCGATGATGGCCGGTGGCTTGCCGCTCTCTGCAGAGAGGGCGGTGAAAATCGCCCGCTCTTTGGCGACCAATTCTTCGGGCACTTGGCTTGCGGAAACGCACACTGGACGGCTCGCCGCCACATGCATGGCAATGTCTTTGCCGAGTTCTGCGGAACCCCCCAGAAGCTCCACGACCACCCCAATGCGTGTCCCATGCAGGTACGTCGCAAAGCGGCTCCCGTTGCTGCTGTTCAGCACCGTAAAACGACGCAGTGCCATGTTCTCGCCGATTTTGGCAACCAGTCCTTGGCGTACTTCCTCGACTGTGGCAGTGGCTTCGAGTGTAGTCGCAGACAAAGCGGCCATGTCCACCGGAGAAGTTTCTAGGATCTTGTTGGCCACGCGCTCGGCAAAATCACGGAACTCATCACCGCGTGCCACAAAATCGGTCTCACAGTTGGCTTCTAGCATCACCACCCGCTGACCATCCCCCTCTGCCTGGATCACCACCCGACCTTCGGCGGCCACACGGCCTGCACGTTTGTCGGCCTTGGCAAGGCCCGATTTGCGCATGGCATCGACCGCTGCATCGATGTTGCCATCGGATGCCGTTAGGGCTTTCTTGCACTCCATCATGCCAGCGCCCGTCCGGTCACGCAGCTCCTTCACCATGTCTGCTGTAATCTGCATATTCACTTCTCTCGTTTGTTTCGATCCACACCCCCCCACGCGGGGGGGGCGATACAAGGTTGCTTGTCGATGAGCTACATGGCTTCTGCGGGGGCAGGGGGTGCTTCGTCTAGTTCAACGAACTCTCCCCCCAGTCCGGCACGTGCGTCGATGATGGCATCGGCGGCGCCTTTGGCGTAGAGCTGCACGGCACGGATGGCGTCATCGTTGCCTGGAATCACGTAATCAATGCCATTCAGGCTGTTGTTGGTGTCGACAACGCCTACGACCATCACACCGAGTTTGTTGGCCTCGCTTACGGCGATTTTCTCGTGGCCGACATCGATCACGAACAACACATCCGGTACGCCAGACATGTCTTTGATGCCGCCGAGACTGCGCTCTAGTTTGTCCAGATCACGACGCAACACCAACACCTCTTTTTTGGAAAGACGAGCGGCACTGCCATCGGCCAGCATGGCTTCAAGTTCACGCAAACGTTTGATCGATTGGCGTACTGTTTTAAAATTGGTCAGCATCCCGCCCAGCCAACGATGGTTGACATAGGGCATTCCGCAGCGTTCTGCCTCTTCTTTGATGCAGGCGGTTGCGGCGTGTTTGGTGCCTACGAAGAGCACGGTTCCCTTACGTGCGGCCACTTTCCCGAGGAAATTCACTGCGTCCTTGTAGAGTGGCAGTGTACGTTCCAGGTTGATAATGTGGATTTTGTTGCGCTCTCCGAAGATGTACGGTGCCATCTTGGGATTCCAGTAGCGGCTCTGGTGGCCGAAGTGAACACCGGCCTCCAGCATCTGACGCATGGAAACGTTGACCATGACTTGAGATTGCTCCAATTTGAAGTGGGTTAAGAACCTCCACACATCCCAACCGCCCACCCATAAGGGCACCCAGGCGATCGTGACGATGTGTGTGTGGGATGATTTGCCAGCGAGGCCCGTACTTTATACCATAAGAAACACTCTGGGACAAACGCGCACCCCAGAAACCACGGGGGAACCGCTGGGATAGCGTAAGAACCCATCAAAATCATCCTGTTGCGGAGAAATCGAGGCACATGTCGATCATTATCAAAGGGCCATCGGAGATTGAGAAGATGCGTACCGCCTGCCGTTTGGCGGTGGATGTACTGCAAATGATCGAACCGTATGTGCAGCCAGGAGTCACAACGGAAGAACTGGACAGACGTTGTCATGAGCATATTGTGAACGTCCAACAGGCTATTCCTGCGCCCCTCCATTATCCTGGGCCCTATTGTGAATTTCCGAACTCCATTTGTACCTCGGTCAATCACCAGGTTTGTCATGGGATTCCTGGCCCACGGATGCTCAAATCAGGAGACATCGTCAATCTCGATATCACCGTCATCAAGGACGGCTGGCATGGGGATATGAGCCGGATGTTCTTGGTGGGGGAAACGAGTGTCGCAGCGCGTCGTCTTGTTCGGGTTGCGTATGAATGCCTGTGCCTAGGGATTGAGCAAGTGCGTCCAGGCAATACCCTTGGGGACATTGGGTATGCCATCCAGTGCCATGCCGAGAGAGATGGCTTTTCGGTCGTGCGTGATTACTGTGGCCACGGCATTGGCGAGAAATTCCACGAGGCACCACAGGTGGTGCATTATGGGAAGCGGGGCGATGGGATAAAGTTGCGCCCGGGGATGACTTTTACCATTGAGCCGATGATCAACGAGCCTAAAGGCACATACGATGGGAGCGTATACGATGCACACTTGGTGGCTGAGCCGATCAAAGCTCCTAAAGAGACTAAAAGCGCATACAAGAAAAGACGCGCAGCATGGTTTAAAAACAAGGACTGGTGGGCCGCGATAGAGGTGCTGGAGGATAAATGGACGGTCGTTACGAAGAGTGGTGGGCTGTCGGCACAATGGGAGCATACCCTGGTGGTCACGGAAAGCGGCGTGGAGGTGCTGACCCTTTATCCAGGAGAAAACATCGCCCTTCGTAAGCCGTAAGGCAAGAGACCATCGCCATCTTTCGTAACATCCGGCTATAATGGCCAATCCGTCTCGTTAGGGAGGCTGCCCGATGCGTCTTCCTGAGGTAGAGATTGACCTAATGTGTGGACCTAGTGTGTGAACAAACGCTACCCATGGAGATCGCTGCAACCGAAAAACTGTCAGCGATGCAGGCAACCGAAGCCTTTTTTTGCCGGGCGCAAAGGGAATGGCGATATCGATGCAGCTATCTGCTTTCTGAAACGAGAAGGTGGAGAACCCCCACGATCCGACGATCTAATACCGTAGTGTCTTGTTTAGATCTCTGCTTACGATATGCGAAGAAATCCAGCAAGCCATGGAGTCGCGTCTCACCTTTCGGCTGAGCGCTACCACGGCGGCAATCGGTGGCGTCATCATCGCTGTCCTGCGGACGCCGCACTGAGTTGTGAGCAGTGTACATCAGACTACAATTGTGTGGGCGTTTTCCACATATCCTTCCATCCTGTATAAGAAGATGCACCAGTCAATGAACAACCTCCCACATCCAATCCAGTACCAAGGTAGTAAACGCAATCTTGCATCGTCTATCTTGGTCTATGTTCCAGAAGATGTTGATTGCCTGATTGAACCATTTGCAGGTTCCGCAGCAATCAGCATTGCCGTTGCAGCTCGTAAGATAGCAAGAACTTATATAATTAATGATATTAATAAGCCGCTAACAGAATTATTAAGGTTAATTATTGAATCGCCGGTTGAAACTGCAACATTCTACGAAAATATCTGGAGCGAACAACATGGAAATTCTATAAATTCTATCGAACACTACTATAAAATCAGAGAAATATTTAACAACACACAGGATCCGCGTCTTTTCCTCTATTTATTAGCAAGATGCGTCAAAGGCTCTGTTCGGTATAATTCTAACGGAGAATTTAACCAGAGTCCAGATAAAAGACGCAATGGAACAAAGCCAAAAACAATGCTCAGAAATATTCTAGGTGTTTCGTCTCTATTAAAAGGGAGAACAGAAGTTTGCTCTCTAGATTACAGAAATGTCTTAATGAATGCAAAAGATAACGATCTTGTCTATATGGATCCGCCATATCAGGGAGTATGCGGAGATCATAATCCTCGTTACTTCTCTGGGATTCATCATTACGATTTCATTGATACTCTTGCTGATCTTAATGTAAGGGGAATCTCTTATATTGTTAGCTACGATGGGCGCAGGGCTGAGAAGAGGTTCGGCGAGCAACTGCCACAATCTCTTGATCTTACCCACATCGAGCTAGAGGCTGGTCGATCAAGCCAGTCAACTTTGCTCGGACGAGAAGAGGTAACGTATGAGTCTTTATATCTATCCCGTGCATTGACCGATAGAATAGGGAGTAAACTGCTGACCTATTGTCGGACAAGAACAAAACAACGTCCATCACTTGAATTATTTACTTGATATGATCAATCTACCAGAAGAGTTTATCAAGTTATGCTACTCTGTTACGGCAAAACGCCCAAGAACAGTTATTGATCATATCATTAAATATGGTTTCATTACGAGTGGTGAATTGAAAGATATCTATGGCTACAATCATCCTCCGAGGGCGGTGCGAGATGTACGAGAGAATGGAATACCAATTGAAACATTTCGAGTCACTGGTTCAGATGGGCGCAAGATTGCCGCCTATCGTTTCGGGAGCATGGACACAATCGCATTAAAAAAATTATCCGGCAGAACTGTATTATCAAAGAAAATCAAGGAGGCATTGGTTGGTATATATGGCTGCAAGTGTTTTATCTACCTCGAAGAAGTGAACGAAAGAGAATTACAAATTGATCATCGCATTCCATATGAGGTAGACGGAGATGGTGATGAACATAATCCAGCAAACTTTATGTTGCTTTCAGGTTCGGCAAACCGCGCAAAATCATGGTCTTGCGAGCACTGCGAGAACTGGCGTGGTGTCAGAGATAGAACGGTATGTCTAACGTGCTATTGGGCATATCCGGAGAATTACACGCATATTGCTATGCGACAGGTCAGACGCATTGATCTTATGTGGCAAGAGAATGAGATTCATGTTTATGAGAAGATAAAGAAGGAAGCCAAATCACTTGAAAAAGAAATTCCATTGCTTGTGAAAGAAATAATAGAGAATGAGATTGATCGAAAGAAGCCCATTAAGTCATAGATGTTTCATACGCCTTCCCCTCTTCCCCAATCAGCAGTGCATAGAGCGCGTTTTTGCGTGTTCCGGCGATCTCTGCGGCGAGCGCCACCGCTCGACTGGCCGGGAGTTCTTTGGCGAGGATCGCAAAAATCTCCTTGGCCCGTACCTCTCGTTGGGTCTGCTCGGTCGTTTTGGGGGCACCTTCGACGATCAGTGTACATTCTCCACGGCGTTGGTTAGCATCCGCTTTCACGCGAGCCAGCAGCCCGTCGTGGGTGTCGTGGAGGAAGGTCTCGTGGAGCTTGGTCAGCTCTCGCCCCAACACGGCGCGTCGCTCTCCCCCGAAGAGGGTCGCAAGATCCGCGAGGGTTTCCACGATTCGATGAGGAGACTCGTAAAAAACCAGTGTGCGATCGTCGTCTCGTAAAGAGGCCAAGTGGGTCTGGCGGGCAGCAGATTTTGCAGGCAAAAAGCCCTCGAACACAAAACGGTCACACGGCAACCCACACGCAGACAACGCACACGCGACCGCATTGGCCCCAGGAATCGGCACGATGACAATGCCTCCCTTCTGGGCCGCGCAGACCAAGTGAAAGCCAGGGTCGCTCAACAAAGGCGTCCCTGCGTCGCTGATGAGTGCTATCTGTTCTCCCGCAAGCATCCGTTTGACGAGGGAGGGTGCGAGATCACGCTCGTTGTGTTCGTGGTACGCTACCATGGGAGTCGTGATTTGGAAGTGCTGCAGCAACGGAGCACTGTGACGGGTATCCTCCGCCGCGATACAATCCACTTGCTGGAGCACCTCCACAGCACGCGGGGTCATGTCGCGCAGATTGCCAATGGGGGTCGCGACCACGTACAGTAGCCCACTGCTCTGGGGTTGGCGTGCTGTCACAAAAAACACCTATGGGGACGGGTAGAGTACGGGTACGGATTGGAGATCGGCTCAGTGTCCAGCCGATCGCAGAAAAAACGAGAAATGCCTTACTTAATGATAAAAGATCATACCATGAAAACAGACGGACTCTACGATCCACGCTTTGAACATGATTCGTGTGGTGTTGGATTTATCGCGAATCTGAGAGATCAAAAAAGCCACGAGATCGTTACCAAGGGTATCGAATTACTGGTCAATATGGAGCATCGCGGTGCCGTGGGTTCTGAAAAGAACTCTGGGGACGGTGCTGGCATCCTGACGCAGATTCCCCATCTATTCCTGCGGGACGCATGTGCTGACCTTGGGATCACGCTGCCTTCTCAGGGGGAATACGGTGTTGGTATGGTGTTCATGCCCCCTGTGGCTGAACCAGAGGAATACCAGCGTATTTTTGATCAATGCGCGAAAGAGAACGGTCAGGAAATCCTAGGATGGCGTCCTGTGCCCATCCAGAACGAAGATCTGGGCGAATCGGTGATCGTGGTAGAGCCGACGATCTACCAAGTCTTTATTCAACGAAGCAAAGAAGTCGTCGATCAGGATGCTTTCGAGCGCAAACTCTATGTGATTCGCAAAAGCGCAGAACGTAGGATACACGCGAGCGATCTGCCAGGAGCGATCCATTTTTACATTCCCAGTCTATCTTGTAGAACGATCTGCTATAAGGGGATGCTCACCCCACAACAGTTGACCTGTTATTATCCCGACCTGCTTGACGAACAGTTTGTGTCGTCTCTTGCGCTGGTGCACAGCCGATTCTCTACGAACACGTTTCCGAGTTGGCGCCTTGCACATCCGTTTCGTTTTCTCGCACACAATGGAGAAATCAATACCCTGCGTGGCAATATCAACTGGATGCGTGCCCGCGAGTCTATCCTAGAATCGACCTTGTTCACCAAGGACGAAATCAAACAACTCTTACCCATCATTGACGAAACCCAATCGGATTCTGCGATTCTCGACAATGTTGTTGAATTGTTGACGCTGAGCGGTCGATCCTTGCCCCATGTGATGATGATGCTCATCCCGGAAGCATGGTCACGCGATCCAGAAATGGGCCAGAATAAGAAAGATTTCTACCAGTACCACGGCACCATCATGGAGCCATGGGATGGCCCAGCGTCTGTCGCGTTCACCGATGGGAAGATCATTGGTGCAACCCTGGATCGCAATGGTTTGCGCCCTTCGCGTTATTTATTGACCCATGACGATATTCTGGTCATGGCTTCAGAAGCGGGCGCGATCGCCTTTGCACCAGAACGTATCAAACAGAAGGGGAGATTGCAACCAGGCAAGATGTTCGTTGCGAGCTTGGAAGAATCGCGCATCATCCCCGACGAAGAACTAAAAGCGAATATCTGCACCCGTCAGCCCTATGGACAGTGGCTGCAAGACAATAAAATTGTTCTGCGTACCTTGCCACTCGTACAAAAGCGCCAACAACCCACCGAAGAAACGCTGCATCAACGCCAAGCCTTGTTTGGTTATACCCAAGAAGACCTAGAGACGATTCTTGCGCCCATGGCGATAGGGGGAGAAGAGCCGCTCAGTTCGATGGGCAATGATACCCCCTTGGCGGTTTTGTCAGACAAGTCGCAAAATCTTTTTCATTATTTCTATCAGCTCTTTGCGCAGGTCACCAATCCGCCGATTGACCCTATCCGTGAAGAGTCGATCATGTCTCTCCTGTCGTTTGTAGGGGGTGAATCCAATCTACTGGCCGAAACGCCTCGGCATTGTCGGGTGATTGAACTGCCTCAGCCAGTGTTGGACAACGATGGTTTGGAACGCCTCCGCTGGGTGGACAAAAATGGTTTTCATACAAAGACCATCTCGCTTACGTTTCAGGCGATTGCGGGTGAAGATCGTTTAGAAAAGGCGCTTGATCGCATTTGCAGAGAGGCGTCTGCGGCGGTTACAGAAGAGGGGTACAACGTTCTTTTGTTGTCTGACCGTGGCGTTGACTCGCACCATGCGGCAATTCCTTCTTTGTTGGCCATTGGTGCCATTCACCACCATCTGATCCGAAACGGTGAGCGTTCTCGCTGTGGCCTCATCATCGAGACGGGCGAAGCACGAGAAGTGCACCATGTTGCGCTTTTACTTGGATTTGGTGCTTCCGCTGTCAATCCCTATCTTGCGTTTGCCTCCCTAGAAAACCTGCGGTCGCGTGGTCTACTCGGCGATATCACAGAAGAAAAAGCGCAATACCATTATATCAAAGCCATTGATAAAGGTCTTTTGAAGATTATCTCCAAAATGGGGATTTCTACCATCCAGTCTTATATTGGGTCTCAGATTTTTGAGGCGGTAGGACTCCACCAGAGTGTGGTCGATCGGTATTTTACCGGTACGCCCTCCCGTATTGCTGGCATCAACCTGTCGGTGATCGAAGAAGAAACCCTCATCCGCCATCGTTATGCATATCCACCCGAACAGGATGAGATACCCGCGACCCTGGAAAGCGGCGGCAATTATCAATGGCGCCTGCGGGGCGAACAGCATACCTACAATCCACAGACCATTGCCAAATTGCAACAAGCCACCCGCACCGGTGATTATGCACTCTGGAAGGACTATTCGAATACGCTGAATGCCTCTCCCATGAATACATTGCGGAGCCTCATGGCGTTCACGAACCTCGAACCCATCCCCTTGGACGAAGTAGAATCCGTGGAAGCGATCACCAGGCGTTTCTTTACGGGGGCGATGTCGTTTGGCAGTATCAGCAAAGAGGCGCATGAAACCCTTGCCATTGCCATGAATCGGATTGGGGGCCGGAGCAATACTGGCGAGGGCGGTGAAGCACCCGAACGCTTTACCCCAGATGCGGAGGGAAACAATCGACGATCTGCCATCAAACAGGTTGCCTCAGCGCGTTTCGGGGTCACGTCGAATTATTTGGTCAACGCCGATGAGTTGCAGATCAAAATCGCCCAAGGTGCCAAGCCAGGCGAGGGTGGACAATTGCCCGGACGCAAGGTGGACAAACACATTGCACGGGTGCGTCACTCGACCCCAGGCGTTGGGCTGATTTCACCCCCGCCTCACCACGATATTTACTCCATCGAAGATCTGGCACAGCTCATTTTTGATCTAAAAAATGCAAACGATCGTGCACGTATCAATGTCAAGTTGGTCTCTGAGGCAGGAGTCGGCACCATCGCGGCGGGGGTTGCTAAAGGTCATGCCGAGGCTGTCCTGATCTCGGGCTTTGATGGAGGAACGGGCGCGTCGCCCCTCAGTTCCATCAAGCGTGCGGGTCTGCCTTGGGAGTTGGGCCTCTCGGAGACCCATCAGGTGCTCATGCGCAACAAACTCCGTTCGCGTATTGTGGTGCAAACCGATGGCCGACTCTTGACCGGACGGGATGTGGCGATTGCCGCCCTTTTGGGGGCAGAAGAATGGGGAACCGCCACTGGTACTTTGATCGTCAGTGGTTGTATTTTGATGCGTAAATGCCACCTGAACAGTTGTCCGGTGGGAATTGCAACGCAGGACGAGGATCTCCGAAAGTTCTTTCGGGGCAAACCGGAACATGTGGTCAATTTCTTCCGGTTTATGGCCATGGAATTGCGTGAACTCATGGCGTCGCTCGGTTTCCGCACCGTCAATGAGATGATCGGGCGCGTCGATAAACTGACTCTCCGAAAGGGGATCACGCATTGGAAAGCGCAGCATGTCCAGCTCGATCGTATTTTGCACCGTGCTACCCTTCAGGTTTGTAAGCCTTATCACTGCGAGGCACAAGAGTTTACCCTTGAAGACGCACTGGATCGCCAATTGATTGCAGCGGCGCAGCCTGCGCTCACACGCGGGGAGCGTGTAACCTGGGAGGGAGCGATCCGCACACGTCATCGTGCGGTGGGCACCCTATTGTCTGCAGAGATTTCCCGCACCTATGGCGAACAGGGACTGCCGGATCACACCATTTCTTGTAAAATGACGGGTTCCGCTGGTCAGAGTTTCGGTGCGTTCGGCGCAAAGGGACTCACCTTAGCGTTAGAAGGGGAGGCGAATGACTATTTCGGAAAAGGTCTTTCGGGTGCCAAGGTCATTCTGTACCCACCCCGCACGGCCCAATTTCTCTCCCATGAGAATGTAATCGTAGGCAATGTGGCCCTTTATGGTGCTACCGATGGGGAGGCGTATATTCGCGGCATGGGTGGAGAACGCTTCTGTGTTCGCAATTCCGGTGCACGGGTCATCATTGAATCCATCGGAGACCACGGGTGTGAATATATGACCGGAGGACGTGTGATCATCCTCGGTACCATCGGAAAAAACTTTGCGGCAGGTATGAGTGGTGGTATCGCTTATCTGTTGGACACGGACGGCACATCCAGCCAGCGCATCAACCGAGACATGGTTGAAGTAGAACGCTTGGAGAGGAGAGAAGAAATCGTGGAGATCCAATCAACCATCGAACGCTTCGAGCAATACACAGGCAGTCTTGTCGCACATGCGGTGCTCTCGCATTGGGAAGAAAATATCCCAAGGTTCATCAAGGTGATGCCCATTGACTATAAGCGTGCATTGGCCGAGGAGGGTCGCTAAGTGGGTAAAGTAACCGGATTCAAAGAGTTCTCTCGGCGTACCCACGGGTATGCTCCGGTCGAAGAACGGATCACCCATTGTTCAGAGTTCCTGGTGCGCCTTACCCAAGCAGAGGTGGAAACCCAGAGTGCACGGTGTATGGATTGTGGGATTCCGTTCTGCCACGCGAGTTGTCCGCTTGGTAATGTCATTCCTGATTTTAACGATGAGGTCTATCACCATCATTGGGAAGATGCGTTGCGGATTCTGCTATCGACCAACAATTTTCCTGAGTATACTGGGCGCATCTGTCCGGCTCCTTGTGAATCGGGTTGTGTGTTGGGCCTGATTCAGCCTATGGTGGCGATCAAGAGCATTGAACTTGCGATCATTGAACACGCTTTTGAACAGGGTTGGATGGCGCCAAACCCACCCACTGTTCGCACTGGAAAGCGAGTGGCCGTGATTGGATCAGGCCCAGCGGGTTTGGCAGTGGCGGATCAGTTGAATAAGGTCGGGCATCAGGTTACGGTCTATGAGCGATCCGATCGGATTGGGGGTCTATTGATGTATGGCATTCCCAATTTTAAGCTCGATAAAACGATCGTCCAACGCCGTGTGGATCTCATGGCAGCAGAAGGCGTGATTTTCAGAACCAAATTCCATGTCGGCCTAGATTGGCCTGCACAGGGGCTACGGCAAAATTACGATGCCCTGGTGGTTGCGACCGGTTCGACCATTCCACGTGACTTGCCTATTCCTGGGCGGGATGTCAAGGGTGTGTATTTTGCGATGGATTTTCTCACCCAAAACACGCGCCGTGTGCTCGGAGACACGTTCCCAGAGGACGATCTCATTGACGCCAAAGGCAAGCATGTTTTGGTCATTGGAGGCGGAGATACCGGGTCGGATTGTGTGGGTACTTCCATTCGCCAGGGGGCCATACAAGTAACCCAGATCGAATTGCTCCCAAGGCCGCCCGCAGATCGTACCGAAGAAACTGCATGGCCCGCCCATCCTGGGCCGAAACGGTTCAGTACGTCTTCTTCCCAGGAAGAAGGGTGTGTACGGGAGTGGTCAATCAGTACCAAAGCCTTTCTCGAAGACGCAGAGGGTCGCTTAACGGGTGTGCAGTGTGTGCGTCTTGCGTGGGATGATCCAGCAAAATTCAAATACCACGAGATTCCTGGGAGCGAATTCGTTATCCAGGCCGATCTCGTTTTCTTGGCGATGGGTTTTCTGCACACCGATCCACAGGGCTTGTTGCAACAGCTCGGTCTTGAAAAAGACGCTCGGGGCAACCTCAAGGCCAGCGAAGCGGATTACCAGACCTCGCAGGTGGGTGTTTTTGCGGCGGGGGATGCGCGACGTGGCCAATCGCTCGTTGTGTGGGCCATTTCGGAAGGGCGTGAGTGTGCGCGTGCTGTAGACCGTTATCTTCGTGGGGGGGTTCCTTCGCGGCTGGAATCGAAAGACAAATCCTTTTGTCAGTTTGCCTAGCCCTGATGATGAACCTTCGGATCACACTTGGCATTTCCTGGATTCTGGCGAGTCTAGCCATGGTGGGGTGTGGGTTCCATCTCCGTGGCGAGGGTATCCAGGGGTTGCCGCCGATTTACATTGATGGGGGTGATCCTCGACAGGGGATACGGCTTGCGGTGGAACGTACCTTGCGCGGTTCGGGAGAAAAGACCGCCACGACACGCGATCAGGCGCATATGGTTTTGTATCTCTCGCAAGAGAACTACCGCAAGTGGCCTTTGTCTATTTCTAGCCAACTGTTGGTGCAGGAATATGAATTGATGTACTCTGTTGCTTTTCGGATCACCGACCCTGATGGAAAGGTGCTAACACCACCTCAGTCTGTCGAGTTTAGCCGTGACTATTCTTTTAGCGGTACTGCGCAGGTGTTGGGAAAAGAAAACGAGGAAGAGCTATTGCACAAGGAAATGATCAACGATGCTGCACGCCAGATTCTTGCGCAGATTATTGCCGTTTTAGAACACGAAGGGGAACACAAGGCTGGTGCGACGCAGTGATGCCGACTGGTCGACTAGTATCTGTTAAAGGTTTTGAATTTCAGATCGCCCCTCTCCCCTGAAAGGCTAGGGGTTGGGGAGAGGTAATTTGCTGGGGTTGACTTGTTTCTGGCTGGCTTTAAGAGTAGAGAGTATTAAGAGTAAATAGTTAAAGATTAAAGATGATTAAAGATGATTAAAGATTAAAGATCAGTCAAAGACAAATCAAAACCAGCTGCCCCCCCCTCCCCAACCCCTCCCCTCGCGGGGAGGGGCGATCTGAAAGTCAAAATCTCGTTCTCTATCTGCTTGCGATCCAATCCGTTCTGAGCAGTTACAAAAAACGAGTGTTGGCCATGCGGTTATTTCCAGAACAACTTGATCGCCACCTCGCCGATCGTTTGGCCCCGATCTATTTGTTATCAGGCGACGAGACCCTGTTGGTAGAAGAAGCAGGAGATCGCATACGCGCTACGGCTCGCAGATCGGGTTGTACAGAACGAGAGGTGTTCCACGGGATGCCGGGTTTTGATTGGAACCTGTTGACCCAATCGAGTGCGAGTTTATCGTTGTTTGCGACCCGTCGTTTGCTAGAGTTGCGTTTGCCCACCGGAAAACCCGGAACAGAGGGTGCCAAGGTTTTGCGTGCGCTGAGCGAACATCCGCCTGACGATACAGTAATGTTGATCTTTTGCCCGTCCTTGGACGCTGCAACGCAAAAGGCACAGTGGGTGGCTGGTCTGGAGCGTGTGGGTGTGCTCCTTACGATCAAACCCCTCAAAATGGGCGCACTGCCGACGTGGATAGCGGATCGGATGCGATCCCGTGGCCTCGTGCCCGATGCGGATGCCGTCCGGTTACTTGCGGAACGGGTAGAAGGCAACCTTCTGGCAGGCGCACAAGAGATCGAGAAGCTCCGTCTGTTGCAAGGGGCAGGGCCGCTCCAGGCAGCACTTGTAGAATCGTCGGTGGTCGATAGCGCACGCTTTGATGTCTTTGCCTTATCAGATGCTTGTTTGGCAGGGGAACAGGCGCGTTCCGTGCGTGTTCTGATGGGATTGCAGCGAGAAGGGGTAGAACCACTCGTGATTCTATGGGCACTGACACGGGAATTGCGAACGCTCTCCGGCTTGGCCGTAGAGTTTGAACGCGGCCTTCGTATGGATCAGGTGCTCGCAGGGATATGGGAACGCCGACGCCCGTTGCTAAGCCAAGCGTTGCGTCGCATTGGGACACGAAGAAGCGAAGATTTGTTGCGCCGTGCCGCCAGGGTGGATCGTGCCGTGCGGGGTGCTGCCGACGCCGAACCCTGGGAGGCCATGCTCGATCTGGTATTAGGTTTTTCCAGTGCCCCTACGGATGGCATCGGAAATCTTCCACAGAACAAACTTTTCTAACAGATTGTCTTGCGGATTGTCTTGATCGATTGGCGGAGGTATGCATCATGACCACAAGAAGCCCGTTTCCTGCACTCCGCTTGCGTCGGATGCGACGCGACGATTTCAGCCGCCGCTTGGTGCGCGAAACCCGTTTGACCGTCGATGATTTGATCTGGCCTACCTTTGTGGTGGAGGGGGAGAGGCGACGTGAACCGATTCCCTCTCTGCCTGGGGTAGAACGGTTGAGCCTCGACGTGCTCCTAGAAGAGGCAGCTTCTCTCGTAGCACTTGGCATTCCCGCGATTGCGTTGTTTCCTGTGCCGTCTGCTGCGGTCAAGAGCGTGTGTGCCTCAGCTGCCTACGATTCAGACGGGCTGATTCAACGCTCGGTGCGTGCCCTGAAAGCGGCGTTTCCCGACCTAGGCGTGATTACTGACGTTGCGTTGGATCCGTTCACGAGTCACGGTCAGGATGGATTAGTGGACGCCGCTGGGTATGTTATGAACGACGAGACGGTAGCGGTCTTGGTGCGTCAGGCACTGTCTCATGCGGAGGCGGGGGCCGATGTGGTTGCGCCCTCGGACATGATGGACGGACGTATTCAAGCCATTCGTGGTGCGCTAGAAAGTGCAGGGTATGTTCAGACCCGTATTCTGGCGTACTCTGCCAAATATGCTTCGCACTTTTACGGCCCCTTCCGCGAAGCAGTGGGGTCAGCAATGAACCTCGGCAAGGGCAACAAAGCCAGCTACCAGATGGATCCCGCGAACAGTGACGAGGCATTGCATGAGGTGGCCGCTGATTTGGCAGAAGGGGCGGACATCATCATGGTCAAACCGGGTATGCCTTATCTAGACGTGGTGCGTCTGGTGAAGGATCGCTTCCAGGTGCCGACGTTTGTGTACCAGGTCAGCGGAGAGTACGCGATGCTCAAAGCCGCCATTCAAAACGGCTGGCTGGACGAGGGGGTTATCTTGGAATCACTCATCGGCATCAAACGCGCTGGTGCCGATGCCATCCTGACCTATTTCGCTCGCGAGGCCGCACAGTGGCTGAAGGAAGGCGGGCGTACCTGGTGATGGTGTTATGCTGATCTGGTTCTCTGAGTAGAATCCCTATGTAGTTTAGGGTGTATCTGCTGGGTGTGTTTGATCGTTGGCAAGTTCTTTTTGGGCCGGTTGATATCCCTGTGCAGCCGACTTGCGAAGCCATTGCACTGCTTCTGCGTGATTCTGCGATACTCCCTGCCCACGTTCATACATCCAACCCATTCTGAATTGTGCACGGACATTGCCTTGCTCGGCAGCTTTGCTAAACCATCTGACAGCCTCTGTGTAATCCTGAGCAACTCCTTGGCCCTCGGTATACATAGATCCAAGTGCGTACTGTGCCTGAGGAACACCCTGCTCAGCCGCTTTGCGAAACCACTTCGGCGCTTCGCCGTAATCTTGGGCAACCCCTTTTCCCTTTCCGTACATCACGCCTAGGTTGTATTGATCATTGGCATTGCCCTGCTCAGCCTTGATACGCATTGCATCGAATTGTGCATCCCCCCAACCCAATGGCATATAATAGGGGATGAGTAGCAGCGTCACGAAAACGAAAGGGATAAGAAGACAATGTCTCATGCGAATAAATCCATAGAATGGTAACGTACCCGTAGGGCATGACAGGCGGCAAGGTTATCACCATGACCAGCTTTATTGCAATTATACAGTCGTATAACATGACAGCTCTATCGTGCTGTGTATCGATCAGTACGCGTGACGCTCTGCTGAGATGGAACTGCTGTTCGTTGGGGAAAGTTTGGAGGAATAGGCAAAAGAATCAACACTATAAAGAACGCCGTGCTCATTCTATCCAGGAGCGGATCCGAGCGAATGGGCGTGGACGCTTCGCAGGAACAGTCTCAGTGGGCAAGGGGAAGTGCTTGGGGGAGGGCTGGGTGTCGCTGTGACGGAGTTTAGTTGAACAAGGGATACTGTTCGGTTATGCTAAAAAAAGATCAAGCATTTAACCTCTTCCACAACCCAGCCTCTCATGGGATACAGCGTCAACCACCCCCGCCTCAAGGCGGAGGCTTGTGAAGGCAAGCCTGGGATTGACCAGCCTAAGCCACAGAGCATCGTGGCTACGTTGCAACGAAGTACAAGACTCACCCTGGGGCGCTTCCTCAACTCCAGGCACTGAAAGCAGCAGATGCAGACAAGGTTCGGGTAACTACGAAACGGTTTGCTGCAATACGCTGCGTTGCAACATTGGCGAGGGGAGCGGGGCCGTAAGGCTCCCGTTACTAGGCCCGTAAGGGCTGCCAGCCGGGAAAGACCGGCACCTAATAACGGACGAAAAGACGGCTACCCAAAACCGTCTCCTTTCATCCCCCCCCTGAAGGGCAGGGTTTCTCGGAGACATTGATGACTCATCTATTTCTTCAAGCATTACAACAGCGTGTTCTGCTGTGTGATGGCGGTACCGGCACCCTCATTCAGGCACGGACATGGGATCTAGAACGAGATTTCATGGGCCATGAGAACTGTTCTGAAGTATTGGTACTTACCCGACCGGACTTCGTGGAAGAGGTGCATCGTGCCTATTTAGAAGCGGGTGCCGATTGTATCGAGACCAATACCTTTGGGGCCAACCGTGTCGTGCTGGCTGAATTCGGTCTTGAGGCGCGAAGCCAAGAAATCAACCGTCGCGCCGCCAACATCGCCCGCACACTAGCTGATCAATTTTCTACCCCAGACCGTCCGCGCTATGTTCTGGGTTCGATTGGCCCAGGCACCAAATTGCCGAGTCTCGGACACATCGACTATGACACCCTAGAGGCTTCCTACGCAGAGCAAGCACGGGGTTTGTTGGAGGGTGGGGTGGATGCCCTGTTGTTAGAGACCCACCAGGATCTCCTGACACTCAAAGCGGCCATCAATGGTTGTCGAGAGGCACGACGTGGCCGAGGGGACGTACCGATTCTGGCCCAAGTGACCGTCGAAACTACGGGTACGCTCTTGGTCGGATCGGATCTGAGTGCGGCGGTGGTCACCCTTGCGGCGATGGGTGTCGATGGCATTGGCCTCAACTGCGCCACAGGCCCAGCGGAAATGGCCGAGCACGTCAGAACCTTGGGGGAAACGTGGCCTGGGTTGATCTCGGTGATGCCCAATGCCGGTTTGCCCCTGCTGGTTGACGGCCACACCGAATACCCGCTAGGCCCAACAGAACTCGCCTACTGGCAAAGTCGTTTTGTTGAGGAAGATGGGGTCAACCTAATTGGGGGCTGTTGTGGCACAACCCCTGCCCACATTGCAGCACTGCGCCGGATGTTGGATGCACGCCCCGATCCTGCCCCAAAGAGGCGATCGGTGGTACTCACGCCGTCGGTTGCGTCCCTGTATACCGCCGTACCTTTCCGACAAGAAAACGCCCTTTTTGCCATTGGGGAGCGTTCCAATGCCAATGGATCGAAGAAGTTCCGAGAACTGCTCAACCAGGAAGATTGGGACGCCCTCACTGAGTTGGGTCGTGAGCAGATCAAGGAAGGGTCTCACGCGCTCGATGTGTGTGTGGCCTACGTAGGCCGCCCAGAATCGTCGGATATGCAGCAGGTGATCACCCGATACCGCAGCCAAATCACGGTACCGGTGATGATTGATTCCACAGAGCTGGAGGTGATCGAGCGTGCGCTGACCTTAATCGGTGGAAAACCCATCATCAATTCGATCAACTTTGAGGATGGCGAAGAAAAAGCGGCACGCATCCTACAGTTGGCACGCCGTTTTGGGGCGGCGGTCGTCGCACTCACCATTGACGAACAAGGCATGGCCAAAGAGGTGGAACACAAATTGGCCATTGCGCGTCGTCTCTACCATTTTGCGGTCAAAGAGCATGGTCTTCCGCCTGGGGATCTCCTTTTTGATCCGCTGACATTCACAATTGCGACCGGAGTAGAAGAAGACCGCCGTCACGCAATCCATACCCTGGAGGCAATCGAAGCCATTCGTGCCGAAATGCCAGATTGCCAGATTATGCTTGGCTTATCCAACGTCTCTTTTGGATTAAAGCCTGCAGCTCGGGCGGTGCTCAATTCTGTGTTTTTGCACCATGCGGTGTTGCGTGGGATGACGTCTGCTATTATTCATGTTTCAAAGATTGCACCCTTGCACCGCATTGACCCTGAACAGCGAGAAGCCGCCGAGCGCCTTATCTTTGACCAGCGAACCGATAATGGTGTTGATCCCCTGTTGCACTTCATTGGCTTGTTCAAAGACGTTGGCGCGAAAGAGGTGCGTCGGTCGGTCGCGACGAACATTGAGGAGGTGCTCAAACAACGCATTGTCGATGGTAATCGAAAAGGGCTAGAACAAGACCTGGCGCGAGCACTCGGAAAGTATTCTCCCTTAGAAGTGATCAATACGTTGTTATTGGATGGTATGCGGGTGGTGGGAGAATTGTTTGGGTCTGGGCAGATGCAGTTGCCTTTTGTGTTGCAATCCGCCGAAACGATGAAAGCGGCGGTGGCCTATCTGAATCCCTTCATGGAAAAGGCCGCAGGCAGCACCAAAGGAACCTTGATCATTGCGACCGTCAAGGGCGACGTGCACGACATTGGCAAAAATCTGGTAGACATTATTCTGACCAACAATGGCTATCAAGTCATCAACCTTGGCATTAAGCAACCGCTTCAGTCGATTCTGGATGCTTATCATCTACACCGTGCGGATGCCATCGGTATGTCAGGGTTGCTCGTGAAATCGACTGTGATCATGAAGGAAAACCTCTCAGAGATGGCCCGTCTTGGGATCAATGTGCCGGTATTGTTGGGGGGCGCTGCCTTGACCCGTCGCTATGTGGAACAGGATTGCAGGACAGCGTATACCCGTTCTGAGGCCGTCCACTATGCAAAAGACGCCTTCGCCGGGTTGCATCTAATGGATGCCATCATGGCAAGGAAGATCGGACAGACAGATCCCTCTCTCTAATCTTCGGGTGGTCACTGAGTACATGTCGTTTAACTGTGCAAGTGTGGTATGCGAAAGCTCACGGTAGCCATGGACCTCGGTCGATCATTTTTGTAGAATTCCATTATCGTCGCGTACTTGCGTCGACGATACGAACCAGAAAGCCTCACCTGCCACGTCTACACGGGAGCCGGTGGGGCTTTTTTTTGCCCAAAGACCCTTTCCGTTGATTCGGATTCGGGCATCCAGGAGAATATTGTATGATCTCTTTCCAGTCCTCTCGATCCAAAACTGAAGTGGACCCACGATGTTGGACAAAAACCCGCCGAGTTTAAGCTATGCTCGTCATCATGCAGCAGGAAGGCTGCTGCCCCGATTCCCCTATTGATGGAGGTGGCGTGGAGGAAGTGCTACCCTGCACATCAGCAGCCCTACCCACGATCCTAGCACCACCGTTGTCGGTAGGCTCACTCCGGACTTTTTTTCAGCCAGTCCAGTTCCATTTTTAATCGTCCGATATCACCGAACAGACGGTCTTGGTCGCTGTGTTCTGCGACCCGCTTCTGACCGCGTTTGCCCTCGAATAGGCTTGCAGCTTGATCTTGAATCTCCTTCTTCCACTGGCTCACCTGCGCCGGGTGCACCCCGT
>CAIJYR010000155.1 GCA_903824965.1 uncultured Thiotrichales bacterium | reverse complement strand
AGATACAATATGTTACTATAATCATCTCGTCCATTTTACTTCCCCATCGGCAACCAATAGATTGATTACTATAAGGCTACATTAATCCATTACCTCTTGGAAGGATTCTGATGGTGGTCATAGGTGGCAACTTGGGTTAGTCCTTATACTGTGACGCATCCATACCGCCCCGCAACTCGTCGCACGATTGCCAGAGTGAGGAATAGAGTTCTGATTTCTTGATTGGCATATGAGAGTGATCCTCAGAAAATCCACGGGAACAGCAAGACGCCCCTACATTCTCGGCCAACCCTGACAAAAAAGACACTGCTATATGGCGGGTATGTAGGGAAAGATTCACGAGGGCAAGGGTCTGTCCTGTCGCCGTGGTAAGAAGGCAAGGGTAGGGAATGGTTCAGGGAAGGGAGAAACAGTGAAAAAGGGGCATGAAACACCGCACAGAACGTAGGGCAGCCCAATAGAGCACGACGCCGATTGGGGGGGCTGAAGGGGGGCTAGGTGCTGCGTGTTGTTACAACGTGTTGGTTATAAAAGAGAAATAAAACTTGAATGGCGGAGAGGGAGGGATTCGAACCCCCGGGGACTCGCGCTCCAACGGTTTTCAAGACCGCCGCTTTAGACCGCTCAGCCACCTCTCCGAAGGTCATACTGTAGCATATTGTGCCTCTTTGTCAGTAGTCTGCTTGACTCAAAGAACAAAACCGCTATATTGATGTCATACAGAGGACTTAAGCTATCCACTACAACCATTCTACGGGGGTTCAATCCATGTACAACAATGATGTTTATGCGGTGCGCGACACGACGCAGTCCGTGCTCGCCACCAACAAGCTGATTCGCAATACGTACATTCTGTTGTCGATGACGCTCTTGTTCAGTGCTGCTACGGCAGCCTTTGCGCTGGTCACAAGGGCACCGCTCTTGCCGTGGTGGGCGGTTCTGATTGGTTACTTTGGTCTGTTGTTTGCGACCCAAGCACTGCGGAACAGTGCTGCGGGCCTGTTCATGATCTTTGCGCTGACGGGTTTCATGGGCTATACCCTTGGCCCCATTGTGGGACACTACCTACACATGCACAATGGGCCTCAGATCGTGGGTATGGCGATGGGGGGTACTGGTGCCATTTTCCTAGGATTGTCTGCCTATGCCCTCAGCAGCAAGCGGGATTTTAGTTTCATGGGTGGATTTATCATGGTCGGTATTTTGGTCGCGTTTCTTGCGAGCATTGCCGCTGTGGTCTTTCAGATTCCGGCGCTCTCTCTTGCGGTGTCTGCCATGTTCATCCTGCTGATGTCTGGTTTTATTTTGTACCAGACGAGTGCAATGATTCACGGTGGAGAAGACAACTACATCATGGCCACCATCGGCTTGTTTGTCAGCATTTATAACTTGTTCACCAGCCTGTTACAGATTTTGGGTGTGCTGGGTGATGAGTAATCCGTGCTGACACGTGCGTAGGGTTGTGCGGGAGTGATGGGCGCCTGTAGGCGCCCGTTTTTTTGTTGCCATTGGTTGCCATGGGTGGTGTGTCTGCTATGTCTCGATCGGTATCGGTACCTTCACAAAAACGGGTACTCCAGATTCTGGAGACCTATTTGCCGCTCATCGGTGGGGCGGAGTTCCATCTTCACTACTTGACCCTGCATTTGCTTGCCCAAGGATGGTCGGTAGAAATCATCACGGGGGCTGTGCAGAACGCAGATCCACAGACCGATCCGTGTCTGACCCATCGTCTGCCCCATGCGGTGGGGCGCAAGGCGTTGCCGTATTTTTTCGTGTGGCTGTACCGATTTGTGCGTTTATTTCCGCGCTTTGATGTGATCCATGTGCACCACAGTTCTTTTCTGGCGTTTGTGGCGGTGATCGCTGGTTTTTTGACCCGCAAGCGGATTGTACTCACCCTACACGGCCTCGGCGCACTCGACAGCTCGGTGGGACGCTGCCCCATTCGTCGCCTGTACCGTTGGGTCTCCATGAAGGGCGCATCGCACATTGTCGCGACGAGCGACGAGATGATGGCGGTGGCTCGTCGGTTTGCACCACCCGAACGCATTGCATTGATCACCAATGGCGTAGACACAACCCATTTTACGCCTACGCACGAACGTACCTTCGATCATGTGCACCAAACCCTACGATTGGCCACCCTGCGCCGGATGAATCCCAAGAATGGCGTACACTTTGTGGTGGACGCATTAGGACTCGTGAAAGACCAACTTCGTTTTACCCTGCGGATGGCAGGAGATGGCGAATTACGCCCCACCATCGAAAAGACTGTAGCGGCGTTTGGCTTGGGTGATCGGATGATTTTCGAGGGATTTGTCTCACACCCACACGTGGTTCCTTTGCTGGAATGGTGTGATGTAGCCTTGTTTCTGTCTACTGCGGAATCAACGAGCTTGGCTGCTTTGGAATGTATGTCTATGGGCTGCTTGGTGGTGTGCAGCAATGCGGGTGCTTTTCCGCAGTTTGTGCAGGATGGCGAGACGGGTTTTATCGTGCCTTTGTTTCAGGAAGGAAAATCAGACTACCACGCGCCCCCCCACCTAGAGGCATGGCAGAACCAGGCTGTGGCTGCGACCTTGCTCGCAATCCAAGCCAAGCCTCCCCAGGAATTACGGCGCATCTCTGAACAGGCACGTGCCCATGTCCGTGCCCATTTTGATTGGGCGGTGATTGCCGCACAAACCGTAGATCAAACCTACAACACAGATATGCCCCACCCACCTACAAAAGACGTGGTCTTGTGAAAGCAAGTCTAGCCACCACGCCCTTTTCCCACGCTTTGGAAAAGGGTTGCGCAAACCAACGACCCTTCAATGCGCGGTGGGCGTTGCAAGGGGTGTTGCTGTCGTTCCTGTCGTTCCAGTGCTTCCTGCTGCATGACCCAGAGGGTCTTGAAGGAAATGGAAAAACGCCATGTTGGGCGACAGGACAAGCATATCCTTACCACTTTTGAACGTGGTGCGATAGGCCGACAGACTGCGGTAGAAATTGAAAAATTCCTGGTTGCGGTTGTAGGCACTCGCATAGACCTGGGTAGCGACCGCATCGCCCTCGCCACGGATCAGTTCGGCGTCACGATAGGCCTCTGCCAGAATGACCTCGCGCTGTCGATCGGCGTCTGCACGAATGCGTTCTGATGCTTCGGAGCCTTGTGAACGCAGCTCTTTTGCAACACGCTCGCGCTCTGCCTCCATGCGTCGATAGACAGAACTGCTCACCTCACGCGGCAGATCAATGCGCTTAATGCGCACATCTACCACATCAATGCCAAACTCTTTGGCAGCAGTGTCCGCCTCCATGGAGAGTACAGCCATGATTTGCGTACGCTCACCCGAAATGACGTCCTGAATGGTACGCTTCCCGAATTCACCCCGCAGCCCATCCTTGATGATCTGCAACAAACGCAAATTCGCAGCCATTTCGTCCCCACCAACCGAGGTATAATAACGCTGCACATCCGCAATACGCCATTTGACAAACGAATCGACCAGGACGTTCTTTTTTTCGCTGGTCAAGTAACGCTCCGGTTCCGCATCCAGACCGAGAATACGACCGTCAAAATAGTACACATTGTTGACCAAGGGTAACTTGAAATAGAGGCCCGGGGTGGTAATCGTGCGCTGTACCTCACCAAATTGCAAAACCAACGCCCGCTGCCACTGCTGAACAGTAAACATGGATGAAAACAGAAAGAGGGCAGCAGAAAGGCCAATGATCAACAACACTTGTCCACGCACACCTCCCGCCTGTTGGCGGCGGTTGATAACAATCGTATGGTTAGTCCATGCCATCAACGTTCTCCACGGCTACGTAAATCATTCCGCCCACGGGGATCCTCCGGAATCGTGGACGCAGCGGGATCTTCGCGGACAAGACTCGAAGCGGAAGCCACTGCATCCGGTCGATTTGTCGAATGTTGTCCCATCAATTGCTCCAAAGGCAGGTAGATCAAATTGTTGCCTTCCGCACCGATCAAAATCTTCGCACTGTTTTCCAACACAGATTCCATGGTTTCCAAGTACAAACGTTCACGTGTGACCTCAGGGGCTTTCTGATACTGCTCCAGCACCTTTACAAAGCGATTGGATTCTCCCTCAGCTCTAGCGACCACACGCGCCTTGTACCCGTTGGCCTCTTCGAGTTGGCGTGCGGCTGCGCCACGTGCCTTGGGGAGAATGTCGTTTGAATAGGTCTCTGCCTCGTTCTTCAGGCGTTGTTCATCTTCTCGTGCCTTCACCGCATCCGCGAACGCTGCTTGCACCTCTTCTGGTGGTTGCGCGTCTTGCAAGTTGACGGTTGTTATCTCAATACCCGCATGGTAGCGATCGAGGGTATCCTGAATCAGGCGCCGCGCACGGTCAACGATCTCCCCCCGCCCTTCAGTGAGCACAAAATCCATTTTGCTCTTACCGATGACTTCACGTATTGCGCTCTCGGTGACTTGTTGCAAGGTGGCAGCAGGTTCGTGGACGTTGTATAAAAAGTCGCTGGCGCTCTTGACGCGGTACTGGATGGCCAACTTGATGTCGATGATGTTCTCATCCTGGGTCAGCATCAATGCCTCGGCGGGTACCGACCCCATCGGTTGGTGTCCACCGGTCGTACTCCGGTAGCCGATCTCAACATTGCGGATCTGTGCGGTATTCACAATCTGCACCGATTCAATGGGATAAGGGAAGTGCCAGCGCAGGCCCGGCAGTGTTGTGGCGACCAGACTGCCAAAGCGCAATACCACCCCCTGTTCCGCTTGGTCGACGACATAGATCCCAGTCGCCATCCAAATGGCCGCTACCACGACGAGCACAACCGCCAGTATCCCCGAACGGGAGCCAGGCGTGTAGTCGCCACCACCACTGGAGCGTCCTTTGAAGAATCCGCTCAGTCGTTCCTGTATTTTGCGTATGATTTCGTCGAGGTCTGGCGGGCCTTGATCACTGCCGTTGTTGCGCCCGCTCCAGGGGTCACGCCCCCGGGAGCCACCTGGTTCATTCCAGGCCATCACATACTCCACTGGATACAATGAAAGGAGGAAACGAGATCACGGGCATCCTCATCAGGATGATCGCGACGGTAGGAAATCATTACGAAACGTGCTCTGATCCGGAGGCATCGTCGCAGTCTTCACCAAGAGGGACATGCACATTTCGCACAGGTACCACGGTGGAGATCGCGTGCTTATAGATCATCTGGCTCACCGCGTTTTTGAGCAACACCACAAACTGGTCGAAGGCTTCGATCTGGCCTTGGAGTTTGATTCCGTTGACCAGATAAACCGAAACCGGCACCTTTTCTTTACGCAACGCGTTGAGATAAGGGTCTTGCAGAGAATGTACCTTGCTCATCAGTGTCTCCAGCCACTTGGTTTTGGTGCAAAAACAGACGTTACCCACATCGTTTGGCGCACTCCGATTGTGGCGGTTTGCAAACCTGTTCTACGATGCTGAGCGCCCGTGTAGCGATCGCCGGATCGGTACTTTCGATCCAGTGCGTAGACGATTCCGCCCGTAGCCAGGTCAACTGACGCCGTGCCAACTGGCGGGTTGCGACCACTGCGCGTTCTTGCATCGTCGCAAAACCAACGTCACCGGCCAGGTACTCCCAAACTTGGCGATACCCCACCGATCGTAGGGCAGGGGTGCGGAGGCTCAGGTCTCCCCTATTATAAAGGAGTTCTACCTCACTCACCAATCCTTCTTGCAGCATTTGCGTCAGTCGCACCGCGATACGATGCTGGAGCAGACTCCGATCGGCCGGTGCAACGATCAATTTCAACAGACGATAGGGCAAAGGCGAATGCTCTGCGGCGGCAAACAATTCTGTGGGAGGTTTGCCAGTCAGCGCCACGATCTCCAAGGCGCGTTGGATGCGTTGGGGGTCGTTCCTGTGGATACGCGCTGCCAAGGCAGGATCGATAGTGGCCAGACGTGCGTGCAGTGCAGCCCAACCCACCTGTTCGGCTTCCTCCAGAAGATGCGCCCGCACGGTTGGGTCTGCTTTTGGGAGCGCTGCCAGCCCGTGCTCTAGTGCCCTAAAGTACAGCATCGTCCCCCCGACCAACAGCGGCACCCGACCCAAGGCCGTGATGTGCGCCATTTCGCGCAGGGCATCTACCCGAAAATCTGCGGCAGAATAGGTATCCGCCGGATCACGAATATCAATCAATCGGTGGGGTGCAACCGCTTGGACTGCGGCACACGGTTTCGCAGCGCCAATGTCCATCCCGCGATAGACCATCGTGGAGTCTACGCTGATAATCTCGCAAGGCAAGCAACGCACCAATTCCAGGGCAAGCGCCGTCTTGCCCGATGCTGTCGGCCCCATCAAAAAAAGGGCAGGAGGCCATTGCTGAGTAGGCAAGGATCCCGACATTTATTCGACCACACGCAACAAAAACGTCTTCAGGTATTCCCCCTCAGGATGATATAAGCTAAACGGGTGGTCAATCGGTTGGCTATAGCGCCCAAGCACCTGTACCGAGCGTTCGGCTTCCCGTGCGGCTGCATAAAGAATCTTCTGGAAAAGATCCCAGTTGACATGCGCCGAACAAGAACAGGTGAGCAACAACCCACCTGCCTCCAAGAGACGCAGCCCTAACCGATTGATGTCTTTATAGGCACGAGCGCCTTTGTCGAGGCTGGGGCGGTGTTTCACAAAGGCAGGCGGGTCTAACACCACGAAATGATAGCGTTCGCGGCATTGATGCAACCAATCGAAGGCATCGGCTGTCTCAAAGCGGTGATCGGCTGTGTGTAGACCGTTCAGGGCAAAGTTGTCTTGTGCCAGGGTTTGTGCAGCAACGCTCGTATCTACAGACGTGGTGATGGCCCCTTGCAGGGCAGCACTCAGACTGAAGCCCCCTGTATAGGAAAAACAATTCAAGAGTTGTGCACCCCGTCCGTGCCGCGCCGTCCCCTGTGTCATACCCCGTGCAACCCACTGCGCAACCCGTTGGCGGTTGTCACGCTGATCCAAAAATAGGCCGGTTTTTTGTCCCTCGATCACATCGACCCAGTGTCGTACCCCCTGTTCGAGGATTTCGACGCGCCCCGAAAAGGTGCCCCATAGCACACCGGAAACAGCCCCTAAACCCTCCTCTTTGCTGGCGGGAGAACGTTCTACGATGGCGACTGGGTCGCAGAGGCGGCGCAAGCTATCGACAATCAGGGAACGCAACCGAGCCATCCCAACGGTATGAAACTGCACCACGAGGATCGGGCCATACCGATCGACCACCAAGCCAGGGAGACCATCCCCCTCGCCGTGTACCCAGCGCACAGCGGTAGACTGAGCATCGAAAAAACCCGTCCGCAAAGCAACCGCTGCCTTCAAGCGTGCGTCTAAGAAATCGCCTATGACCGGAATCGGATCAGGGCCAAAAGCAAGCAACCGAAGCCTGATTTGTGAGCGGGGATTGTAAAAACCAAAACCCATCACACGACCCTCGGCGTTTTGGAGGGGTACGATCTCCCCCGCCTGTGGATCACCTTCCACCCGCGCCACCGCGCCCGAAAAAACCCAAGGGTGACGATTGAGGACAGAGCGATCACGGCCAGGCCCTAGGATGACCCGTGTAGAGGAAGATGTGTGCATTGTGGGTTGCCAGAAGAAAAAGGGTGCGGTACTATTATACGCTTGATTGCGATCAACTTGATTGTAATCAGATCGTGGAGAGGTGTCCGAGCGGTTGAAGGAGCACGCCTGGAAAGTGTGTGTACGTTAACCCGTACCGAGGGTTCGAATCCCTCCCTCTCCGCCACACAAGCATTTCTTCTTTATAACCAGCAGGTTGTAAAAGAACAAGAAATCTCAGTCCCCCTTTCGGTCTCCAATCAGGGCTGGATTGTATCGAACTGCCATATACTCTATGTGGTTGTTCTTGCCCTTTTCTCGCCGTTCATCCCTTTCTGGCCATTCGACCATTCCCTGCGTTGCCTTTTGAGCATGGCAATAGACCGTTTCTGCACATGCAAAACGGTTTCCTCATGCGCTTATGCGCACCGTCATTGTTGAGTAAACTTGTAATGTACTCTTGTCATGTACTATCGGTATAACATACGTTCTTAGCTGGTGTTCTGGAGCATCACATACTGTTAAACTACCCTTACTGATTCCTTACTGATTCCAGGCAGAGTCCATTCTTTCCATATTCCACCTTGAGTGTGATAGAAAAATGAACCAAATCCAGAATAGACGCAAGCATATGCGTTATGAGTGTCATTTTCCTATAAAGGTGATACTCAGTAATAACGAAGAGCTTGAAGTTTCTGCCGTCAATATCAGTCTTGGTGGCATTAGGTTGTCGGGAGAGAAACAACTACCACTACCCGTGGGACGACAAGTTATTCTACATTTCAAGTTGCCAATGCTTGAAGAAGAAATCATCGTTGGCGCCAAGGTTTGCATGAATATGGAACATTACTGCGGCCTTCAGTTCTTTCACAGAAAGAACTCTGATATACTGCTTGCGTCTGTTGTAAAACTGGCTGAAAGAAATATGCTGTTATTGAACAATAAGAACAATAAGAACAATAACAAACAACAAGAGAGTAATACAGATATTGATAAAACTGCAACAGACCAACTGTTGCGCGGTATTGCCATTCCTCCCCAACCGATTGTTCTGCAAGTAGTAATGTCGGAGAAAAACAAAGAATACCCTGATCTGAAACGAATCTCTACGGCAATACAGAAAGATATTTCAATGTCTGCGGCAATGTTGCGTGCAGCGAACAGTCCTGCTTTTGCTCGTAGGCAGAAAGTCGTATCAATACACAACGCCGTCATGGAACTCGGAACAGATACAGTGGTGAGTCTGGTTACAGGACTCTCAATAAGACTGGCAGTATCGGGGGGGGGGAAGGGAAAAATAAACCTTGACCACTTTTGGGATGAATGCAGCGATACAGCGATATTGTGTTCTGCACTATCAAAACGATTTAGGATAATGGAGCCTGATGTTGCCTATATTCTTGGACTTTTTCACGATGTTGGCATTCCGCTAATGATGCTGCGCTTTCCTAATTATACCGCGTCTTTCATAAAAGAAAATTTACAGGACACAAAAGAACCAATCACAACACGAGAAGATAAGATATTCAATACAAACCATACCATCGTAGGATATATTGTTGGAAGAAGCTGGGCATTACCAGATAGCATCAGGGAAACAATCCTACTGCATCATAATAACGAAGCGTTCGCAACCACAGGTACTTTGGCAAAACAGGTCGCGCTATTGACACTTGCCAAACAAATATGCCACAGCTATCACAAGGAGGGTTGCGACCCTATGTGGATAATGTTGGGAGATAAAATAACCGAGTTATTCAATCTCACGGCAGACGATGTGGAAGACCTCACCGATGAAATGAAAGATATGCTTTCAAAACTCTAAACCACCCCATGGCTCTTCGCCCTGGGATTCTCGCGGTCTCTCGTTGACCCCTAGTCGATGGGAGCGCCAGGTACACATGACACAGTGCGCCCGATGGCGCGGTAGCCGATGTCCTTGCGATAAAACATGCCTTCCCAGTGGATGCGTTCTGCGACTGCATAGGCGCGACGCTGGGCCTCTTCCACCGAATGACCCATGGCACAGGCACACAACACCCGACCACCCTGGGTGACTACCTGTCCGTCATGCTCTGCGGTGCCTGCATGAAAGACCTTGCCCTCTGCAGAGGGTACAGTGTCCCACCCGGTGATGGGCTGGCCCTTACGAACCGTACCAGGGTACCCCTCCGCCGCCAACACCACCCCCAGTGCCGGACGTGGATCCCATTCTGCGGATACTGAGTCCAAGCGCCCCTCCAACGCCGCTTCGCAGAGATCCACCAGATCGGATCGCAAACGCAGTAGGATGGGTTGTGTCTCTGGATCACCACATCGACAGTTGTACTCTAAGACCTGTGGGGTACCGTCTCGGCCAATCATGAGCCCTGCGTACAGAAACCCCACGTATGGCGTGCCGTCCATCGCAAGACCCTGCACGGTGGGTAGAATGATTTCGTGCATGATCCGCTGCCGTAGGGCTTCGTTCAGCACGGGGGCAGGGCTGTAAGCACCCATGCCGCCGGTGTTCGGGCCGTGATCGCCCTCATCACGGGTTTTGTGATCCTGGGCACTTTCGAGCGGCAGGACGTGCTTTCCGTCACAGAGAACGATGAAGCTCAGTTCCTCGCCCTCGATGATCTCCTCGATGACTATCTGTGTTCCGGCGTTGCCGAGGGTTCTTTGATCCAAAAAATCATGTACTGCGACGATGGATTCCTCAAGCGTCTTGGCAACGACAACCCCTTTGCCTGCGGCCAAGCCATCGGCCTTAATGACCATGGGCCGACCGTGTGTCCGAAGGTACGCAATGGCGGGTTCTGCCTCGGAAAAGCTCGCATACGTCGCTGTGGGGATGGCGTGGCGTGCCAAAAAGTCTTTGGCATAAACTTTAGAACCTTCGAGGCGAGCAGCAGCAGCCGTAGGCCCAAAACACCGTCGCGAGGATGCTCGGAAGGCATCCACCACCCCCGCTACCAGGGGAGCCTCCGGGCCTACGATCGTCAGATCGATGTCTTCGCGGTTAGCAAAGGCGAGCAAACTGGCAATGTCGTCCGATCCGATGGGCACATTTTCGACCTTGGGTTCATGGGCTGTGCCCGCATTGCCTGGGGCCACGAAAACCCGATCCACCCTAGGAGATTGGGCGATTTTCCAGGCAAAGGCATGTTCACGTCCACCACCACCAATCACGAGCACTTTCATCAAGGTCTCCAATAAATCCCGCACTGCGGGGACAGTCACACGTCATTATAGAGCAAATGCGGCTTTAGAAACCGTCGGACTGCGGCGGTTGACCGCATTGTATGCAGTGCATACTATGGGCGATACGGGCGATACGGGCGATACTTCCAAAGCAAAATGACGAGGGGATACCATGTCCATGCTGACAATCCGTAACCTGGACGAAGCGATCAAAGGGAAACTACGTATCCAGGCTGCCCAACACGGGTGTTCCATGGAGGAAGAGGTGCGTCGCATTCTACAGCGTGCTGTCTCCGCACCAAGTCCACAAAAAGGTTTTGGTACTCGAATCCACCAGCGGGTGGTAGCCATGACGGGTGGGTTCGACCTTCCTTTGCCACCACGTACCCCTCCACGCATCGTTCCCTCTTTTGGAGAGGACGAATGATTCTGCTGGACACAAACGTCATTTCCGAGTTGATGTTGGCTGTTCCAAATCCTGCGGTGCTGGCATGGTTGGATCAGCAATTGTCTGATGATCTCTATATCTGCGTGATTACAAAAGCAGAAATTGAATGGGGGATTGCATTGTTGCCGGAGGGAAAGAAAAAAAAGCGACTAGCAAATGCCTCCTCTGAAGTATTGGCCGCATTTGGGAATCGTTGTTTAGTGTATGATTGCGAAACCACACTTCATTATGTTGCTGTCGCTCATTGTTCACGATCCTCTGGACGTCCCATGAATGTTGAGGATATGCAGATCGCCGCAATTGCGAAGGCAAATGGCTGTACACTAGCAACTCGTAATACAACAGCTTTTAATTTCTTGCCAGATCTGAAACTGTTCAATCCCTGGGCGTAGATTATCTTCCGGACTGATTTGCTCACTAAAGCTGTATGCTGTATGTTGGGCCAAGACCAGCATATAGTAGCGTGCACTAGCGTTTTTGCCAATACCACGTGCTGGCACACATCTCTTGTAGAGTACGTGTGGCTTGCCAGTGCAGTACGACTTTTGCCTGTTCAGGATCCGCATAATAGGCAGCTACATCCCCCAAACGGCGTGGCCCAATCCGATAGGGGATGGACTGATTGCTCGCCGTTTCAAAGGCACGGACGACCTCCAGGACAGAGTGGCCCTGGCCTGTGCCCAAATTAAAGACATGCCAGCCAGCTTCCTTCTCCAGAAAGCGCAGCGCAGCCAAGTGACCCTCGGCGAGATCGACTACATGGATGTAGTCACGCACCCCCGTGCCATCGGGCGTCGGGTAATCGTCCCCAAAAATCGTGAGATATGGCAACCGACCAGAGGCAACGTGGGCTACATACGGCATCAGGTTGTTGGGGACACCGTTCGGGTCTTCGCCAATCAGACCGGAGTCGTGCGCCCCTGCCGGATTGAAATAACGCAGACAGGCTATGCGCCACTCAGGAGACGTAGCCACATCCGAAAGTATCTGCTCAATGTGCAGCTTGGTACGACCATAGGGGCTGGTAGGGTGGGTTGGATGGGCTTCATCAAAGGGCAGGTACTGCGGGTCACCATACACGGTGGCACTGCTGCTGAACACAAGCGATCGCACCCCCACCGATTGCATCGCTTGCAGCAAACTCAGCGTTCCGTACACATTATTATCATAGTATTCAATGGGTTTAGCAACCGACTCGCCCACCGCTTTCAGCCCTGCGAAATGCACCACTGCTTCGATGTGGTGGGCCTGTAAAACCTGCGTGAGCAGTGCCGTATCACGGACATCTCCCTGTACGAAGGGCAAGGTACGTCCGGTCATCTTTTCCAGACGTGCTACAACCCCCGCACGGCTGTTCGACAGATTGTCGTACAGCACAACGTCGTGCCCCGCTTCGGTGAAAACCACCGCCGTGTGGCTACCAATGTATCCGACTCCACCCGTCAACAGGATGTTCATGCGTGATGCTTGATCCAGGGCGATTTACATCTTCCCATAGTACCCCTCTTTGAGGGCATCATACAGGTTGGCAGCACTGTGAATCTCACCGTCATACTCGATTTCTTCGTTACCCCGCGCTTCAACGACGGTACCATCCTCTAGGGTGAAGCGGTACAACGTCGCGGCCAGATCCTTTTCCTTGACGAGCACACCTTGAAAGGCCTCAGGGTTGTAGCGGAAAGTGGTGCAGCCTTTTAAACCTTTTTGGTAGGCGTCCAAATAGATACTCCTGAAAGCCTCGAAGGGGTAGTCCGAGGGGACATTGATCGTCTTGGAAATGGAAGAGTCGATCCAACGCTGGGCAGCCGCTTGAACATCGACGTGTGCACGGGGATCGATATCCTCCGTGGTAATAAAATACTCAGGGAGTTGCGAGGTGGGTTCTGCGCTGTGGGGCATGGCCTTGGGGTTGATGAGGTGACGATAGGCCAACAGCTCAAAAGAATAGACATCGACCTTTTCTTTGCTCTTTTTGCCTTCGCGGATAACATTGCGTGCATAGTGGTGGGCAAAGCTCGGTTCGATGCCGTTGCTTGCGTTGTTGGCGAGCGACAGAGAGATCGTACCCGTGGGTGCAAGGGAGGTATGGTGCGTGAAGCGGCAGCCTACCCGTTCGATTCCCTCCACCAAGGCTGGATCGACTGTCCGCAATCGTTGCATGTAGCGGCTATAGCGTGCGTGCAACACTTTGCCGAGGATCGAATCACCAACCCGGTACCCATCCGACACCATTTCGGGACGGTAGTGCAGCATTTCTTCTGTGATGGGGAACGATTCTTCCATGATCGGGGCTGCTCCCTTTTCGCGTGCGAGTTCAAGACCTGCATGCCATCCGACGAGTGCCATTTCTCTCGTCACTTCCTCGGTGAACTCGATGGATTCAGGGCTGCCGTACCGCATACGCAACAGGGTGAGGGTCGATCCCAGACCAAGATAGCCCATCCCGTGACGACGCTTGCGGTACAGTTCGTCGCGCTGTCCACTGAGGGGCAGCCCATTGATCTCCACGACGTTGTCCAGCAGACGGGTAAAAACCGCGACGACTTTACGAAACTGATCCCAGTCAAAAACGGCACGATCGGTAAAGGGGTACAGGACAAACTTGGTCAGATCAATCGAACCGAGTAGGCAACTGCCGTAAGGCGGCAGACCCTGTTCTCCACAGGGATTGGTTGCACGAATGTTCTCGCACCACCAATTGTTGTTCATCTCATTGTACGCATCGATGAGAATGAACCCTGGCTCCGCGTAGTCGTAGGTGGCGGTCATGATCAGATCCCACAGACTCTTGGCGGAAATGGTGCGGTATACTTTGCAAGCCACCCGGCCCGCTCCATCGGCGAGGTAGCCGGTGGTCGTGGGCCAACGTCGCCACACCACCTTCGTGGGGTCATGCAGGTCGGGCGAATCGGGGGCGATCTCCCCAGCACTCATAGGAAAGGCAAGCTGCCACGGGCCATCGGAGGACACTGCTTTCATGAATTCGCTGGTGATGAGCAACGACAAATTAAACTGACGCAACCGACCGGCTTCCCGTTTGACGCTGACAAACTCCATGACATCGGGATGCCCTACATCAAAGGTAGCCATCTGGGCACCACGGCGGCCTCCTGCAGAAGACACCGTAAAACACATCTTGTCGTAGATGTCCATAAAAGACAGCGGCCCAGACGTATAGGAACCGGCACCAGAAACGTAGGCACCCCGAGGGCGCAGGGTAGAAAACTCATACCCAATGCCGGAGCCTGCCTTGAGGGTCAACCCTGCCTCGTGAACCTTGGCAAGAATATCGTCCATGGAATCTTGGATGGTGCCGGACACGGTGCAATTGATGGTGGAAGTAGCGGGCTTGTGTCCCCATGCGCCTGCGTTCGAGACCACCCGTCCTGCAGGAATGGCACCACAGCGCAGTGCCCAAAGAAACTTCTCGAACCACTCCTCGCGCTTCTCGGGGGTCTGCTCTGCCTCGGACACAGCACGCGCCACCCGCCGCAGGGTATCATCCACCGTGCGGTCAAGATTGGTTCCATCCTTTGTTTTTAGACGATATTTCTTGTCCCAAATGTCCATGGAGGCATTTTGGAACGGGATGTCGGTCACGGTATTCGGAACCGCCTTGAGGTAAGCAGACTTCATGGAGTTGATTCTCTTCGGTACGCTGTCGATTGCTGGAGAGGGTGGTTTGGGCGTGCCTAAATACATGTTTCTCCGCCATTGCATGAGATGAAATACAAAGATATAAGGAGAGAGTAGGAATAGGAAGCAACTGCGACTCTGTTCTCGTCATTTTGAGAAACAAAGCGATAGGAAAAATCGATTGATTCCAGCAGTACACCAACAGCACTGAAGATAAGCCATCCACAATCTCCCTGTCAAGGCCAAATAGCGCCCATCAAATATCAATGCGTTACAATGATTGCCGTGTAATCAATAAGATGGTTAAAGTACGCGCCTACGCCTGAAGTTTATCCTAATACACCAACGGTGGCTGTGTCGAGGGGGGCAGATCTGATTTTCCCCATACAATCCAAAGAGTAAAGTTTTCTAAACACCAACGTGGTGCTCCCATTTGTAGGTCATTGATCAAAAGGATTGACAAAAGAATACGCAAGAAGTTATAAAAAAGACGGGATGCCTCTAAGATTCTGAATCAAAATCGCATGCTGTGTTCTTTTGAGGAGTCTTTTGGATGCGTCCCAATTCGTGATCCATAGGGAATTGCAAAGAACTGCAAGAATTGATTGATACATCCTCATAATCTTAATTCAGGGTTGTATTGGACGGTTCTATCGTTTGGGAATAGGGTTGGTCACTTAAAAAAACCTGATTCGGTTCGTTCTGAGGGGTGATCCGCCTGATGTATTGGTTGTACTCAGCAAGTCATGATGCCCCAAGTGGCTTCTCTGCCTTGACGGAGGGGGTAGATTGGGGTGGAACGGGCTATCTCGGTCGGAACTATCTTGGGGATTGTACTCAAGATACAATGGGAGTCTTAGAAACCTTGGGAACCCTTACACCATGCAAGACTATCAATCTCGCCTCTCCGATCCGGCTAGCCGCAAGTTCGAAACCTTCTCCTACCTGCCTGCCATGACTACCGATCAAATCCGTAAACAGGTCGAATACATTGTCAAAAAAGGTTGGAATCCGGGCCTTGAGCACACCGAACCGGAACATGCGTTCGATCACTACTGGTACATGTGGAAGCTGCCGATGTTTGGCGAAACCGACGTAGACAGGATTTTGGCCGAAGCGGATGCCTGTCATAAGGCCAATCCCAACAACCATGTACGCTTGGTGGGCTACGACAACTTTAAGCAATCCCAAGGCGCTGCCATGGTGATTTTTCGCGGCAAGACCGTGTAAGTACGAACCACTCATCCACGGGAAAGCTTCACAGACCTTCAGGGGACATTGATGAGCAGCGGTATTATTGACCAGTATCGCATCGCACAAGAACCGTACTACCGTTCGGTGGCCGATGAAGTAGCACTCTATGAAGCGGCCTACGACGTGCGTATGCCCATGATGCTGAAGGGGCCTACGGGTTGTGGCAAAACCCGCTTTGTCGAATACATGGCGTGGAGACTCGGCAAGCCCCTGATCACGGTGGCCTGTAATGAGGATATGACGGCCTCGGATTTGGTGGGTCGTTTTTTGCTGGATGCGACTGGCACCCGTTGGCAGGATGGCCCCTTGGCGTTGGCTGCGCGTTATGGTGCTCTCTGCTACCTGGACGAGGTTGTGGAGGCACGCCAAGACACCATTGTGGTGATTCACCCTTTGACCGACAATCGGCGCGTCCTGCCTCTCGAAAAGAAGGGGGAGCTTGTGCGTGCTCACCCTGACTTTCAGATTGTGATTTCGTATAACCCTGGGTACCAAAGTTTGATGAAGGATCTCAAACAGTCGACCAAGCAGCGTTTTGGTGCGCTGGATTTTCAATACCCACAGCACGCGGTAGAGACGGAGATTGTGGCCCACGAAGCGGGGATTCATGTGGGCCTTGCGGATAAATTGGTCTCCATCGCGGAGCGTTCTCGCAACCTAAAGGGACATGGGCTAGACGAGGGTTTGTCGACCCGAATGCTCATTTATGCGGGGAGTCTGATTGCCAAGGGGGTTGCTCCACAGGCGGCTTGCCGTGTGACGCTGGTGCGCCCCATCACGGACGATCCGGATATGCGTGATGCACTGGATGCAGCGGTGAGTACGTTCTTTTAAGTACTAAACCCCTTCCCCGCTCACGGGGAAGGGGCTGGGGGATGGGGTTGAGTTTTTGATTTGGATGTTGACTTGAAAGCATTTTATCTTTATCTTGAGATGCAATATTCATTTCCAAGATCAAGATCAGTCCCCCTATCCCCCAGCCCCTTCCCCCATGGGGTAGGGGTTTAGTACGAAAGACACTATGACCAACCTGCCTGATATTCTCCAGCGTATTCTTGCACGCAAGGTGCAAGAAGTCTTGGAGCGTAAACAATACACCCCTTTCCAAACCCTAGACGCACAAATCGCCACTGCACCCAAGGTGCGTGGTTTTGCAGCAGCCCTGCGGGATCGCATCACCACAGGACAAGCAGCGGTCATTGCAGAAATAAAACGTGCCTCCCCTAGCAAAGGGATATTGCGCGAAGATTTTCGTCCGGCTGACATTGCTACCTCCTACGAGCGAGGTAAGGCAACCTGCCTGTCTGTCCTCACAGACCACGATTTCTTTCAGGGTTCGGAGGAGTGTCTGCGCGAAGCACACAATGCCTGTGCATTGCCCGTGCTACGCAAAGACTTCATGATCGATCCTTACCAGATCTACGAAGCGCGTGCGATGGGAGCCGATTGCATTCTGCTGATCGCCTCTGCTCTCTCAGATCCACGGTTACGTGCCTTGGCGATCTTGGCCGCAGAACTCGACATGGACGTTCTGATCGAGGTGCACGACGCAGAAGAACTGCATCGTACCTTAGCTTTGGATTTGAATATGGTCATACCTATGATTGGTATCAACAATCGCAATTTACGTACCTTTCAAGTTAGCCTACAGACTACATTGGATCTCTTGCCACACATCCCGCCTGAGTGCACAGTTGTCACCGAGAGTGGCATTCTCAACGCAGCCGATGTAGATCTCATGCGAAACCAGGGGGTACACGCCTTTCTGGTCGGCGAAGCCTTCATGCGTGCTCCCGATCCAGGATCAGCACTAGCAACATTCTTTGGACGATAAACGCACGAGTGTTTATCGAAAAGACAATCAATGAAGACAAGCATCCCCGCAAATACCAAGCGCAGATTTGAATTACCTGGGATTGATGAACTTAGCAAGGAGCAAGAAGATGCCCGCGCTCTTCCGAAACAAGGACAACATTTGATTATTGGTGGGCCAGGCACCGGAAAATCAGTGCTTGCCTTGTTGCGATCGCGACGTCATCACCAAGACAAAGAGGATTATACCTTTCTGGTCTATAATCGCCTACTCAATCATGCGAGTCAACAACTCTTTGGGGCAGGACTCAAACAAGCACAATGGCAAGCCTGGTTCATGAAAATATTTACTCAATGGACTGGAGAGAAAATACCGACCTTGTCCTCCAAAGAAACGTGGCAGGAAATCGATTGGGAGGGTGTTGCGCGTATCATGGCCGCTGTTCCGCCAGAGGATAACGCGCCTATGCCATCCTTGATCATTGATGAGGGTCAGGATATGCCACCAGCGTTTTATTATGCGCTTGCGAATGCTGGTTTCGAGCATTTCTATGTGGTTGCTGATCAAAACCAGCAAATTGTGACAGGCCAGAACAGCAGCCGACAAGATATTCAAGAGCAGTTGGGCATCGATCCAGCGAGCGTAATTGAACTACAGGACAACTATCGCAATACCTATCCTGTTGCACAACTGGCTCGTGCGTTTTATACGGGCGATCCTGCGAGTCCTCCGCCCAGCTTGCCAGATAGACCGTCTAGAATACGACCCTTGCTCTACGAGTATGCAGCGGATGAATTCAGCAAGGTCATTGTGAACATTTTAAAGAATGCAGATACTTATCCAAACCGACTCTTTGGCGTCATTACCCCGAACAATGCCGTTCGCGATCGTTATTATCGATCGCTGCTTTCTGCAGAAGCACCTCTCGACCATCCGCGCCCACGTATCGGAACATACCACACAGGGGCTGATTCGTCTTTGCACTTCAAGGAAGGCGGCATTATGGTCATCAATGCGCAGGCATGTAAAGGACTCGAATTTGACAGCGTTTTTCTGGCGGATATTCATCAATACCACCTAGACAGCAAAGATCCAAACAGAACAAAACGTCTCTTTTATGTGATGGTTGCGAGATCCAGGGAACAAGTTGTTTTGCTGAGAGAAAAAGGAAAGCCTTGTCCCATCGATGCGATTCTCCCAACCGATACGAATATTCTGGAACGCTATTGATGGAACCTTTTGTAGATTTGTTCGGTACCGTTGTCAAGAAGGCAACACGCTGGATGATGGTGACCAACCAACGCAATCTTTTGTATATGCTGGCAGCGGGTTTGATCATGCCGCCAGAAGGCTTTGGAAAGAAATATTACCTCGATACACTCGAATGCTTCCCAGGATGGATACCGATCTTTGCAGACGCCGTTCCAAAGGCAGCCATTGAGTATTCAACCAAGGAACGTACCCACCTTCTCCCTTGTATCTTGACGCTGGATATCTCTGCTCTGCGTGGGCGCGTTGCGGTTCTTGGGCCGGATCAGCAACCCAAAGCAATCCAGTTCCCCGAGGAACTTACGGGAAACGAATCGTTGATTCTCATCGCGGCACCGTTGCCGATCCATTGGATCACTGCCCTCGTTTTTCGATCCAAAGAAGAACGATCCAGTTGTGAGGCCGATGCACAGGACTTTGGCAATGTGCCGATACAAGATTGTAAGCGTACCGTCAGTCTGCGTGATTTCACGGAAACCACGGAGATGCCTTGGCCATTGCCCACGATGGTTCTTCCTGAGATCAAAACATGCCTGGAAATACCCTTTGCAGCAGGTGGCATGATGGCTCTGTTGTTCCAATTGGCCAATGCGGGCGATATGAGCCTCCAAGCGTGCAAGTTGTCCTTCGATGCAACGGGAGAGGTTGCGGATCCACTCGTCGCGTCATTGGGCGCTTGGATGAATACGGGCCATGTACCCGACAACACAGACGTATCCGGTAGGCTTTTCTGGAGCATTGTGGAACAAGTCGCGATGAACCGCTTTGCGGATCCCGCAATGAGCGCACGGGACATTGTCCTTCGGCACTTGGAATCGGCAGGAGGCCCGTTGGGTGAATTGGGAGGACGGATGCAGCAGGCGCTCACAAAACTGGTTCGCGATCTGCGCACCCTCGCGACCTTCCCCGACAGTACCATGACCGAAATCTTAGAACGCCACCCAAAAACGTTCTCGCGTGTCATGACGCTGTTTTTTCTGCACACGAAGTGCAAAGATCTCTTAGAGTAACCCAAGTTGCCACCTATGACCACCATCAGAATCCTTCCAAGAGGTAATGGATTAATGTAGCCTTATAGTAATCAATCTATTGGTTGCCGATGGGGAAGTAAAATGGACGAGATGATTATAGTAACATATTGTATCT